>JBIIIF010000089.1:0-23493 GCA_044235005.1 Planctomycetaceae bacterium
ATGTTAAAGCTCATCTTGAAAAGTAGATCTGCAGAGTGCTGCTTTGAGCGTGACAAGAGTCCTCAGTTAGTCTCCCGATGTTTTTGCCTCGCCCCCGATGCGTTCGTGTCCCCTCTTGACTAAAATGTGCGGCTGAGCCCGAAGCCTGAACCGTCAAACCACCATTGCCTCTACTGGAAGCATTCTTATGCCCCAAATCAAGTGCCCTGCTCTCTTTAAATCTGTCGGATCTTTAGCTGTTGCCACGATTCTTGCTGCTACGGTCTCCAGTGCAGACGACAAGAGTCCTGATCTGAAGTGGCAGAAGCACACGATCAATGATCAGTCACCCTATGAGGCATGCGGAGCCGCCGATTTTAACGGCGACGGGAAGCTCGATATCTTCAGCGGTGACTCGTGGTATGAAGCTCCGACTTGGACAAAACACAAAGTTCGAGATGTTCCTGCCAGTGGGCCGAACCCGCACTATCACGAAGATTTTTCAGATTCTCCTTTGGACGTGAACGGTGATGGGCGACCCGACATCGTGACCTGCAATTACTTCGGTAAGCGTGTAGGTTGGGTGGAGAATCCCGGTGGCGACGCGACTCAACCATGGAAGGAACACGAAATTGATCTTCCGGGAAATATGGAGACCGGTGAACTGATCGATCTCAACGGCGACGGAAAACTGGACTTTCTGCCGAATACCGGCAACGTTGTGGTTTGGTACGAGCTGACTCAGCAAAAGCCGGAAGTCGTCTGGAAAAAGCATAATCTTGGCAGCGAAGGATCCGGGCACGGTGTTGGTGCTGGCGATGTGAATGCGGACGGACGCGTCGATGTTATCACTCCCAAAGGATGGCATGAGCAGCCAGCGGATGGATCAGACAAATGGCCTTTTCATCCGGAGTTTCAGTTGGGGGCTGCCGGCATCTTTATTCATGGTCGCGATGTTGATGGTGACAAGCTGACCGACATCATCTGGGGAATGGGCCACGGATTCGGACTGAGCTGGCTCAAACAATCAACGGCCGCCGACGGGAAACGTGAATGGACCAGGCACACGATCGATGATACGTTTTCACAAGTTCATACCCTGGCGTTTGCCAATCTGGATGGAAAAGGCGAACCGGAGTTGATCACCGGCAAACGAGTCTATGCCCATGAAGTAGAACCTGGCGATACTGACGGTTCGGTCGTCTTTTATTACTCATTCGACAGAAAATCGGGTACCTGGAACAAGCACACCATTTTTCATGGTGACCCAGCGGTGAATGCTCCTAAGGATGCGAAAGACCGATGGGCTCTGAAGGATTTTCCGAAGGGCTCAGCGGGAGTTGGCTTGCAAGTCGCGGTAATTGATATGGACAAGGACGGCGACCTTGATCTGGTCTGCCCTGGAAAGTCTGGATTGTATATGTTCGAGAATCTTGGCTATTGATCGAGGTTAGCCCCACAAGAGTTTTTTCCATTGCACAACGAAGCAGCCCGACGCGTTCATGACGAGTCGGGCTGTTCGCATTGGGATCAGGATTATTTGGAAGGGAACGGTGATCGCTCGAACAGCCACCAGCGAGGTTTCCATTCGCCGCGAGTCAGGCCAAACTGTTTGTGAGCTGCCTCCGCGATCTTTGCCGCGATTTCTTCCGGGGAATCACTGACGATGAAGCGGTCGACGTCGAGTATGCTGATGGTTCCCTCAGTGGCCATAGTTTCGCGAAGATAGTTAACCATGGGGCCCCAGTATTCTGTTCCCGCGAGAACGATCGGAAACCCCTTCATCTTTCCGGTTTGAACCAGCGTGGCGATTTCAAAGAGTTCGTCCAGTGTGCCAAACCCGCCCGGCATCGCAACAAACGCATAAGAGTATTTTGCCAGCATCAGCTTGCGAATGAAAAAGTAGCGAAAGTCGACGAACGTATCGAGGTAAGGATTCGATTTCTGTTCCATGGGCAACACAATGTTGCATCCCACACTCCGTCCTCCGACATCCTTCGCTCCGCGATTTGCCGCTTCCATGACTCCGGGCCCGCCGCCAGTGATGACTGTGAATCCAGCCATCGCGAGTTGTTCGCCGACACTCCGCGAAAACTTGTAGTAAGGATGATCTTCCTGAAAGCGGGCTGATCCGAAGACTGTTACACAGGGACCGACGAAGTGCAGTTTGCGAAAGCCCGAGATCATTTCATGGAAGGCACGAAACGCCATCATGAGTTCGCGAAAACGCGACTGCGGACCACGGAGAAATCTGGTCCCTGCGGCCGATTGCTTTTTCTCCACTGAAGTGACGGTTGTGGTTTTGGCCGGGTTCGGAATCTTCATGTCCATTGGTCGTACCTACCTTGAGAACGGTCTCCTCGTGAGGTCTGGAAAAATTCTTGCCGGACGAAGGGCGTTGTACCGTAAACCTGTCGCTCCGTCGACAGGATTTCTGCTGTACCGAGTGATATCGACGTCACGCGCCCGCTCGGATAATTCCCATCGAATGCGAACGCTCTTCTTTCCCCGGCAAACTGAATCGGCGGAATCTGCCGATTCATTAATTCGGATATGTGTTTTGTATCTGCGATGACTGATGGGTGAACATGCGGCGTTGAGTGAATTTTAACAGCAAGTTTACTCTGCCGCTGGTCTGTTGGTCCGTCAGCAATGGCGGGCATCAGTGATTTTGCTCGTCGTCTGCGTCGCCGGGTTTCATTCTCCCATCCCGGGATTCGTCTGCTGAGAACTTCGTCACATCAAACTTTGTTGACGACAGGTCTGCTTGTCCTGATGATCGTCTTCATCAATGGATGTGCAGGGCTTGGTACGTCGCGATGGGCGATGGATGATTACTTCGAGACAGGTCGCGGAGAAACGGCGATGAATTTCCAGCCGATAAGGAACCAGCCTTTGCCGTGTTTGTCGCACCAGCGGACTTCGCCTCGGAGGCAGACCGGATCAGACATAACACTGTGAATCTCAAGCACAGCGATGGACTTTGGCTGGAATTCGACGTCAGTAATAATTCCGATTCCCTGCGACGAAAGATCTTTTGCAAACGCCTTTAGCGTTGGTCCATGAGGCAGGTGAATCTTGACCGGCCGCGCGAAGGGCTGGCGGACTTCCGTCCGGCGTTCGGTGAACTTCGAACGCTGGATTTCCATCATCAATCGGTCAATTTCTTCCTGCATGGTTTTACTCTGTGTTGATCTGTGGACCGGAGCAGGCAACTGCCGTGCTCCGGTGAACACAATTCAGAATTCGCTTCAGATGACAGAACAAGGACGAGCTTGACGTAACTTGCGTTAGTGCTGCTACGCTCCCAACTGCTTCTTCAGTTCGGCTGCTCCGGCCGCAATCGCCTCATCCAGTTTCTCGACAAGTTTTGCGCCGGCTTCGGCCATGTCCGGGCGACCACCGCCGGCACCGCCAGCGACGGTTGCGGCCACTTTGACAACATTACCTGCGTGAAGATTCTGGTCTTTGACCAGTGGCTTACTGACAGCCACGATCAGAGAGACCTTGCCCTCGATTTCTGCACCCAGGATGAGTGCAATCGGACTGTGTTTTTCACGCAACTGGTCCGCAAAATCTCGCAAGGTTTCGCGAGACACACCTTCCAGTTTCTTTGCGATCACCTTCACACCACTGATCGTTTCCGCCTGGGTCGCCAGCGACCCGATGGCATCTGCGACCGAGGCTGAGTTCAGCTCTGACAACTGTTTGCTGAGCGTCTTAACTTCATTCTGAAGCGATTCGACTTTCGAAACGAGTTCTGCAGCCTGAGGTGCCTTCAGCATTCGCTGCAGTTGAGCAATCAGTTCATCCGTCTCACGTCCTTTTTCGACAGCTTTTGGGCCTGTGATGGCTGTGATGCGGCGCACGCCTTTTGCAATAGGCTCTTCGGAAGTGATTCGGCAGAGGCCCACTTGTCCAGTATTCGACAAATGAGTACCGCCGCAGAGTTCGACGCTGAAATCGCCCATGCTGACAACTCGAACTTCATCCGGATATTTTTCTCCGAACAGCGCCATCGCACCCTTCTTGCGAGCCGCTTCAATTGGCAGAAGCTCGGTCGTGACAGTTGCTCCCTGAGCGATACATTCGTTGATAATGTCTTCAACCTGACGGACTTCTTCCGCCGTCAATGCCTGATTGTGAGCAAAGTCGAAGCGCAGTTCATCCTGCTGAACCCGAGAGCCACGTTGAGTCGCATCCTTGCCGACTGTGCAGTGTAGAGCGTGATGAAGAATGTGGGTTGCCGAGTGTGCTCGTCGAATCCCTGAGCGGCGAGATTCATCAACAGTTGCCGACAGCGTCTGACCAACAGAGAGTTTGCCCCTGGTCAGATGGCCGACGTGAATCCAGAGGTCTCCATCCTTCTGAGTATCTGCGACGATGAATTCGGCCCCTCCGCCAATCAAAGTCCCGATGTCGCCGACCTGGCCACCCGACTCTGCGTAGAACGGAGTCTGGTTCAGTGCGACACCGATCGGCGTTTCATGTCCAGCAGAACCGAATTCTGAAACAAGTTCCTTGTTTGAGATGATGCCCACGACTTTACAATCGGACGTCATCGCTTCGTAGCCAAGAAACTTTGTGCCGCCCTGTTTCTTAAGGGAATCGATCGGCCCCGCACTCATGACGGAGTCTGCAAATGCTCCACGACCGCTGGTCGCTTCATGGCGTTTGCGAGCAATGGTGTAGCCGGAGTGATCAACCTTCAGGCCCTGCTGAGATGCCAGCGTTTCCGTCAGTTCAATAAGGAAGCCGTAGGTCTGATGCAGATCGAACGCATCCTGGCCGGAAATCACACCGGATGACTTCGCTTTCGCTGCCAGCTTTTCGAACCGAGGCATCCCGCGGTCAACAACGTCAAGGAACTGTTCTTCTTCGAGTTTGATGACGTTAGAAACAGACTGCACCGTTTCAGCAATTTCCGGGTAAGCATGCTTCATGCCCGCAACAACGGCTGGAACAAGAGTGTGCAGAAACGGAACCTTCTTGCCGAGGAGATATCCTTCCATGGCGGCTCGACGCAGCAACAATCGTACGATGTAGTTGGCCTTGTCTGGGCCTGGATTAGCGCCTTCGTGAATTGCGAACGAGCAGGCTCGCAGATGATCGGCGATGCGTCGACATGCACGTCCCCATGCAGCGTCGTAAGAATACTTGAAACCCAAGGCATCACCGGCCGCGATGCACATCGGCTTCAGGATATCGATCTCGAAATTGCTCAGCACACCCTGCAGACACGACGCACAGCGTTCGAGGCCCATGCCGGTGTCGATGTTCTTCTTCGGCAGAGGATGCAGGTTATTTGGAGGATCACCCACACGATTGAACTGAGTAAAAACCAGGTTCCAGATTTCGACCGGCTTGGTTGCTCCCGGGGCCAGGTAATAGATTTCTGAGCACGGGCCGCAGACACCATCAGGTCCCTGGGACGGAGCGGAGGCTGGCCAGAAGTTTTCAGACTCATCAAGTCGGCTGATTCGATCAGCTGGAAGTTTAATTTCCTTATTCCAGATGTCGAAGGCTTCGTCGTCATCCAGATAAACGGTGACCGTCAGGCGATCAGGATCCAGTCCCAGCCATTGCTTTGTCGTCAGGAATTCCCAGGCCCAGTGAATGGCCTCCTTTTTGAAGTAGTCTCCGAACGAGAAATTCCCGAGCATTTCAAAGAAGGTATGGTGATAAGCCGTGATACCAACGTTGCCAATGTCACCCGTTCGCAGGCACTTCTGGCTTGTTGTGGCTTTGGTGAAATCGATCGGGCCGATTCCGAGGAACTGATTCTTGAACTGATTCATCCCGGCGGGCGTGAACAGAACTGTCGGGTCGTCTTTGGGGATCAGCACATCGCTTGGACGACGAACACAGCCCTTGGTTTCGAAGAAGGCCAGATACTTTTCACGCAATTCATCAGTTTTCATGTTGCTCACAACGCGGGTTACAGGGCCCGATCAATACGGTGTTCAGCTTTCCTCGTCGCACCCATCCTCGGGCCGCGAATCATTCGGAAGTGGAGCATCTTAGGGCGAAAGGGCCGCGTTTCAAAGGAGAGGCAGGCATCGCCGGGTTTTAGCGGAGTTTAAAGGCTGCAGATTGGGGCGAGATAACTCCAAAGCCTCAGAATCACCATGTGCATTTCGGGATGTCCCGGTCAGACTCTCCGTCACCTGCTCAACACAATTCGCTCCCACTCCAGTCGTTGGTGCTTGAAATTGATCAACAGTCCAAGTTTCAATCCCGAAACTTTCAGTTAGTTGATCATTTTGCCCCGTTCCGAATCCGTGATCGCGTCGATTGTCTTGGTGTCCACGATGATTTGATCAAAGCAGATCAGATCTGGGACATAGGTTCCGACGATCTTGCCTTTAAAGACGATTTCAAAAGACTTTTGCTGGACCCACGGAATACCCCGAAGCCCAAATTCAACAACCAATGCGTTCTCGTAGATCTTCTCATGAAAGCCGTTGCCGATCGCATTCAAAACCTCTATTGCACAACCAACGATCTTATGGACTTCATCTCGAAACAGAATGGCTGTCATTCGCCGTGTACCCCTTGGTAAAGTACTTGAATGCTTTTTAGATTCGAGGCCGTAGTACAGTGGCGGTTGGGGGCTGTGACAAGTGTTTCCGTTCGCAGTCGATTTTCTGCGCGAGAACACGCTTGACAAATCCTTTGCCATCAATAGCCCACTGCATCAAGAGGACCGTGGCATGAGATGCTGTTCAGTCGTTGTGTTTTTGCTCATAGCATGGTCACCGGCGCAAGCGGCTGAGAAAATCGAGTTGCTGAATTTTCCTGCAGGCCTCAATTACACACTGTCTGTGAACTCTGAAGTGAGTACGGTTCGGATTCCCGTTCGTGCCGTTCAGGCAACTCTGCCCACAGATCTGACGATTCAAGTCACTGACGTCGTTGGGCCGAACGGGCGGCCTGAGTTTCTCTCTCCGCTGTTCACGGCCAGGCTTGAGAAGGGCAATGATCAGCATGGCTCTTCGTTGATTGTCGAGGCTCAGTCGCGCTCCATGTTGCCGGGCACTTATACAGTTGTGGTTGATTTCACGAACCGTTCTACTGATCCGAACGCGCCGACAGAAGGCTCAGTCCAGACGGTCAGCCTGACATTGACTCAGCCATCTCCAGAGATCGAAGTGACTTCCAGGTTCTATCTGGATCAGACTTATGGCTTCTTCGGGACATCATCGATAAGTCGACCTTTACAGATTTCGGAAGCATCCGGTAAGGCCCCCTTAACCAGGATTCGTTTGGCCGACGTCCGTGAGCCCGGGAATCTCGCTCAAGTTGATGATGGTCTGCTGAAATTCAATTTGGACGGTGAGTCACTGAGCGCAGGGGAAACGAAGTCAGTCGATGTTACTGTTGAGGGGATGTTTCCTTTTGGGACGACCGCGGGAAAGATTGAACTTCGAGCGAATGAACTGAGCAAACCGCAGGTTGTCCCCTACGAGATTAAAGCCCGGCGAACCACAAAGTGGATCTATTTCATCACTGGCGCGGGATTTCTGTGCGGGTGGTTTATTAGAGTCTTCCTGAAGAAGCAGCACGAGATTGCGGAAGCCAGTGCGGATGCGTCCGGCGTTGTGGCAGAGATTCTGGCCGCATTATCTCAGATCCCCGATGTGACGTTTCAGCGACAAACTGCGGAGATTCGCAAAGCCTTATCTGATGCACTGAACAGTGGGAAACCTGACGTGATTCGAGCGGCAGCGGGCACGGCGAAAGCTGCATTGCAGGCGGCTGTTGGTGATTTCAACAGGTCGCGGCAGGAGGTCCTTGGACGTGTTGAGCCACTGCGTTCCCTGATTTTTCGTCGCTGGAAGTTGACGCCTTTGTTGATGAAGAGCGTCGAGGAAATCTCTTCTCGAACGCAGCACACTATCCAATTGCTGGAACGAAACTCGGTTGCGGATGCACGCACGGGTTTGGCAGATATTGAGACTCGAATGTTCCCCGAGTTATTCAATCAAATCAATGCGTGGCGACGTGATGTTGTCCTCTATCTGAATGCTCACCTGCAGCACCCTCTGCCGCAGACAACGGAGGGTGCTGAGAAGTTCAGGAAGGGCGTCGAGGCGTGGATTGAGAGTTTCGGAGCAAACGCCAATGTGACTACGCAGGTCACGATCGCTCAACTTTCGGAAGCTTTGGAGCAAACTCATTCCGCAAGAGCTGCGCTGGATTTACTGGGGCTTCATTTGGCTCGTGAAGTTGTGCGTTTGGAAACGTGGATCGATGAAATTCTTGATGCGACGTTGCGGCCTGATAAAGCTGACCAGTTTGCCGCGTTGACTCGACTGAATCGGGAAGTTGCCGAAACGCTTCCATTGAGTTTTGACGATCCGGCTCAGGCTGCGGCGAATCATCCCGGACGGATGCTTCAGTTGCAGCGCAGTTGGGTCGAGGTGTTGACTACGATCGCGCCTTTGGGTGCCACGATGGATGCGGTCCGCGATGCTCTGTACAACGATCAATGGTGTGTTGCGATTGAGCAGGTCAAAGCTTTGTTGCTGTCAGTGAAGCAGGGACGCAGCATCCCATCCATGGATGAGTCGGCGGCGGTAGATAGCAATGCTGCGGGGCCGATAGTTTTTCGATCGACCTATGTTGGTGTATCAGAAGTTGCCGCCGTTCACTCGATGCCGATTGTGAGCTTGAACGGAAGTTTGGCGGAGCGATCGCGATTTGACCGAAATGCTCGGCGAGCTGTTTTCATTCAGACCGTCTTTTTTGCCACGCTGTTCATGTTTGTTGCAGATGCGCTGTATTCCGCCGGGTGGGTTGGGACCACGATTGAGATGCTGGGGCTTTTTGTGTGGGCGTTTGGTGTCGATATCAGCAGCGAAGCCGTGATGAACGCGGCCCGGAAAATTGCGCCCAAGGGAGTTGAGTAAGTTAGGACAGGGGACTTAATTGGAGACGGAAGCCCTCTTCGCGGTAGTTTGTGGCCAAACTGCCAGGGAACGGTTCATTTGTGCACCAAAGCAGAGAATCATTCCAAAACATTGGTGTTGTCGAGGGACGGGGGTTTTCTGGCTGAGGATTGGGCGTTACACTGTCCCGCCTCGATTCGGCCGGGCTCAGAGTCTCTGTTTCAGTGAAGTGGATGATTGAGGCGTGCCGATGTGGGTTCGATATAACTCAACAATCCTCCATATTTAGTGTTCAGGATCCGGAAAAATGGCAAAGACGAATCGCAAGCTGAATAAAGCCAATCACGGTGCCCGCCCTGCGAGCTCAAAAGGTCGACGTCTGAAGCGCAAGCACGTGAAGCTGTCATAAGCCTCACCTTAAGGCGTCTGACGCCGTTTGCATTCAGATTTGTGGCCGTATGACGGTCACAGTTGGAAAAAAGAGAGCCTGTTCCGGACTTCGGAGCAGGCTTTTTTTATTGGGACTTGAGCCATTCACCAGATTTGCCGACGACAGGCAGCGAGCCCGAGTCGAGTTATCCGGCGGTTGTTGGAGCGGTTTTACATCCATTGGACGGCAGTCTCGACGCCTGCCGCAGCCCTTGTATACTCCCAAACGTCTGTCGCACATTGATTTGCTGGAGCTGACTGTGAAAACGAACAGCTCTTCCTGACCAGATCAGTCGAAGTCACGAACGTATCCGAAGGAATCGCCATGGCCGAGAAACTGGCCCAGATGTCTATCCACGAAAAGCTCACACGGCTTGCCAGAAATCTCTGGTGGAGTTGGGATCCGGAAGTGACTGACGTGTTTCGGTTGATTGATCCGGAACTTTGGGAGAATGTCAACCACAATCCGGTCTTATTGCTCAAGGAGTATCCTTCGGACAGACTTGAAGAGCGTGCGCGGGAGGCTGTGCTGCATACTCGTATTCATTGGTCGTATCGGCGGTTTCAGGAGTATCTGACCGCGCAGACGACCTGGGGTTCGACTCATGCCGGGATTCTTGGTCAGGGGCCTGTCGCTTATTTCTCTGCCGAGTTTGGAATTCATGAGTCGCTGCCAATTTACTCGGGTGGATTAGGAGTCCTTGCGGGCGACCATTTGAAGAGTGCTTCGGACCTCGGGCTGCCGCTGGTTGGGATCGGTCTCTTCTATCACGAAGGATATTTTACTCAGGCCATCGATGCCGGTGGCTGGCAGCGCGAGACGTATCCTCGACTGGAGGCCGTCGAGTTGCCATTGGCGCCAGCGAAGAATGCTGATGGTCCGATTGTCGTAACGGTCGATACTCGCACTGGTCCGATTCATGCCCGCGTGTTGCATTTGAATGTCGGACGCGTTCATCTCTATCTGCTGGATACAGATATCCCGTTGAACAATGACTCCGATCGAGCGTTGACTGCACGGCTTTACGGCGGTGATCAGCGGACTCGCATTCGCCAGGAACTGCTCCTTGGTGTTGGCGGAGTGAAGGCTCTGAAAGCGCTGGGGATTCTGCCGAACGTGATTCATATGAATGAGGGGCACTCCGCATTTGCTCCTCTGGAAGTCATCCGCCAGCGAATGCAGGAAGACGGCTTTCCGTTCGACAAAGCTCTGCGTGATACAGCTTCGCGATGTGCCTTCACAACTCACACACCAGTTCCCGCCGGGCATGACCGCTTTGACCAGGGCTTGATCGAAGAACATTTGGGGCCATTGGGAGATTCGCTGGGTTTGGATACTCATGGCCTGATGGGATTGGGACGCGTAGATCCTCAGAACGGCGGTGAATCTTTCTGCATGACCGTTCTTGCGCTAAAGATCTGTCGCGTCGCGAACGGCGTTTCGAATCTGCACGGTGTCGTCAGTCGAGACATGTGGAAAAGCCTTTGGCCGTGGCGGAGTGTGGAAGAGATTCCGATCGGCCATATCACGAACGGTGTGCATGTACCCACGTGGCTCGCGGGGCAAATGCGAGTTCTCTACAACCGAGTTCTGCCTGAAGACTGGTATCAGCGTACTGGTGAACCGGAGGTTTGGAGTAAATTCGAAAGCATTACTCCAGGCGAGCTTTGGGAAGTCCATTCGACACTCAAGAGTCGCCTGATTAACTATGCGCGTAAGCATGCGGTTGATCAGGCAAAGCTTCGCGGGGAAAGTGCTGAAGTTGTTGCTGATATGGAAGGCTTGTTTGATCCACAGGCGCTGACAATCGGGTTTGCTCGACGTTTTGCACCGTATAAGCGAGCAGATCTGATCCTGAAAGATCTGGATTTTCTGGCGAAGCTGATCACAGATACAGATCGTCCGCTGCAGTTCATTTTTGCAGGGAAGGCACATCCTGCGGATGATCGAGGCAAGCAGATTTTGCAGCATATTTTCCAGTTGACTCGAAAAGAGCCGTTCCGGGGCAGAGTGCTTATTCTTGAGAATTACACGATCGAGATGGGACGTGTTCTGGTACAGGGCGTCGATGTGTGGCTCAATAACCCTCGACGGCCGCTGGAAGCTTCGGGCACCAGTGGACAAAAGGTGGTTTTGAATGGCGGTCTAAACTGTTCGATTCTGGATGGTTGGTGGGCTGAGGCCTACGACGGAAAGAATGGATTTGCGATCGGTTCTGGCCGGACACATTGGAATCAGGACATTCAGGACGCGCGTGACGGAGAAGATCTTTATCGCGTGCTGACCAAGGAAGTCATTCCAATGTTTTACGATCGTGATCGAGACGACCTGCCACAGGAATGGATTGCTCGAATGAAACGTGCGATTCGTACACTGGGCTGGCGGTTCAATGCCGATCGAATGGTGATGGACTATGCGAATAACTCCTATGTACCTGCCGCTGGCGGGCTGAGTTGCTCGATTGTTTCGATGCCATGATGCTCTGATTCCAGCAAAAGGCAGAGACTGATGACGTATCAAACGGCGTTGCTTCAATTGACAGGTCTTGTTCTGTCTTTGGGAACAGGTTTGTTTCTTCCTGATGTCTCTCGTGGCGCAGAACTGACGTTCGAACGTGATATTCGTCCGATTCTTCGCGCGCATTGCCTTGATTGCCATGGAGCAGTTGAAGAACTGAAAGGCGGCCTCGATCTGCGTCAGGTTCGCTTGATGCAAAAAGGTGGCGATTCCGGGACAGCACTTGTTGTTGGTGATGCACATACAAGTCTGCTGCTGGAGCGAATTCGTTCAAAAGAAATGCCTCCGGGCGAGATAAAGGTGACCGAGAAAGAGTTGGAGATCCTGATTCGCTGGGTTACCGAAGGTGCCAAAACCGCGCGGCCTGAACCTGAGACGATTCCGCCGGGGCTTGGGATTACTCCGGAAGAGCGAGCCTTCTGGTCTTTTCAGCCAATCAAGCGAGCGACCGAGCCTCAGGTTCGTCCTGATCAGCAGGCCCGCATTCGAAATTCGATCGATCATTTTCTATTGGCTCAAATGCCGGAGGGGTTGTCGTTTGCGGATGATGCCGATCGACAAACTCTGATTCTGCGGGCGTATTTTGATTTGACGGGATTGCCGCCAACTTCTGAGCAGCTTCTGCAATGGAAGAACGATCCTGCGGACGACTGGTATGCTCGGATGATTCAGTCCTTGCTCGCGTCGCCTCATTATGGTGAACGGTGGGCGAGGCATTGGCTGGATGTTGCTGGCTATGCAGACTCCGATGGCTACACGGTAAACGACATGGAACGTGCGTGGGCGTGGAAGTATCGTGACTATGTCATTCGATCATTCAACGCCGACAAGCCCTTTGATCGATTCATCACGGAGCAGATTGCGGGCGATGAACTCGCGGGGCCAAAACAGGGAGATCTGACGGCCGAACAAATTGAACTGCTGACGGCGACTGGTTACTTGAGAATGGCGGCTGACGGCACTGGAAGCGGCGAAGATAATCCGACCGCTCGGAATCAGGTGATCGGCGACACGATCAAGATCGTCAGTACGTCTTTACTGGGGCTGAGTGTCGGCTGTGCGCAGTGTCATGATCATCGATACGACCCCATCCCGCAGACAGATTACTATGCACTGCGAGCGGTTCTTGCTCCTTCTTTAGACTGGCAGACGTGGCAGTTTCCTTCGCAGCGACTGGTCTCGCTCTACACAGAAGTTGATCGACAGAAAGCGGCGGCCGCAAGTGCTGAAGCGGCTGCGATTGGTGTCGAGCGAGAAGCGAAGCAGAAAGAGTACATGGCTCAGGCTCTCGAGAAGGAACTCATGAAGTATGAAGAGCCGCTCAGAACAACATTGCGAGTGGCCTATCAGACCGAGGCGGCGCAGCGAACTCCGGAGCAGACAGACCTGCTCAACAAGAACCCGAGTGTGAATATTTCGCCGGGCGTTCTCTATCAATATCTTCCCGAAGCTGCGGAAGATCTGAAGAAGTATGATGCTCGTATCGCCGAAGCGAATGGCAAACGTCCGCCCGAAGAGTTTCTAGCGATTTTGACCGAGCCAGCCGGACATCTGCCGGAAACGCATTTGTTCTATCGCGGCGATTTTCTTCAACCTAAAGGGGTGATTCAGCCAGCCGGTCTGACGGCCGCGAGTCCTGAAGATGCTCGCTATGAGATCCCGGTTGATGATGCTTCATTACCGACAT
Source organism: Planctomycetaceae bacterium (assembly GCA_044235005.1). Taxonomy (GTDB): domain Bacteria; phylum Planctomycetota; class Planctomycetia; order Planctomycetales; family Planctomycetaceae; genus SXXK01. The sequence continues at coordinate 13,505 of JBIIIF010000089.1, forward strand.
CCGGACGCCGATTAGCGTTCGCGAAATGGCTGACGGGGCGAGAGAATCCGTTGGTCGCGAGAGTCATCGTCAATCGAATCTGGTTGCATCATTTTGGACGTGGGCTGGTACCAACGCCTGCTGACTTTGGCCGACTGGGTGTTGCCCCGACGCACCCGGAATTGCTCGACTGGCTCGCGGATGAATTCGTGCAAAGTGGCTGGAGTGTAAAGCATCTGCATCGCCTGATTTTGTCATCGACCGCCTGGAGACAGTCTTCTCGCAAGGTTGCGATGCACGAGACATTGGATCCGGACAATCGATTTTATTCTCGTCAGACAATTGCAAGGCTCGATGCGGAGCTGGTTCGCGATCGGCTTTTGGCGGCGACAGGTCGGCTGAGTACTCAGCAGTTTGGACCGCCGGCTCCGATTGTGGAAGACGATGCTGGCCAGATTGTGATTGATGACAAGGAGACTCGTCGAAGTCTCTACGTCAAGGTCCGGAGATCCCAACCAGTTGCAATGTTGCAGGCCTTTGATGCTCCGGTGATGGAAGTGAATTGCGAACGGCGTCCTGTCTCTACAGTCGCAACTCAATCGCTGATGATGATGAATTCGGGAACAATTCTGAGTCACGCGGCGGCACTGGCTGAACGTTGCCGCAAGGAAGCTTCAATGGCGACTGCCGAGCAGTTGGCTGCGTTGCCAACGTTGCCGTCAGCTCCCCTGGATGTGTGGCAGTATGGTTATGGCAACATGAACGAAACCACGAAGAAGACGGAATCATTCACTGCCCTGCCCCATTTTACGGGTTCGCAATATCAGGCCAGTGCAACGCTTCCTGATCCCGCTTTGGGATATGTCCTGTTGCATGCCAACGGAGGACATCCCGATCAGCCAGGGCGTGCTGTGATCAGACGTTGGGTTGCTCCAGCGTCTGGCAGTCTGACGATTGCAGGAACGCTGCATCATGGCAGTGAGAACGGCGATGGAGTCCGCGGGCGTGTTGTGACTAGTCGCGGCGCGGCCGATGGCAGTGGATTATTGGCGGAGTGGAAGAGTCACAATGCTCCTGCGGAAACTCCGGTTGCATCTTTGGTTGTTGAGGCAGGCGACACGATTGATTTCATCGTGGACTGTCAGGAGCATCACACGTCAGATTCGTTTCAATGGCCGGTGAAGCTGACGCTTACGACCAGCGATGGTGTTGCTCGTTCGTACAGTTCTGCCACGGAATTTTATGGGCCGCCGGAGCCCGTCAGTGTGATCGTTGGTCAGGTGATGCATGCCTGGCAATTGACTTATTGCCGCCATCCGGAAGCGGATGAACTTGTGGCGGCGATGTCATTTCTGGCAGGTCAAATGGAGTACCTTCAGGACCATCGGGAGCAAATTCCTGCAGGCTTGACGGGCGCTCAACAGGCGATGGTCGATCTGTGTCAGGTTCTGTTGACATCTAATGAGTTTTTATACGTCAAGTAGTTTTTCAATGCTGGTTTCAGAGATCATGGTCATCAACATAGAAAACTGAGCCCGCCACGTTTGGTTCTTCGATAAGAGTTTACTCGGTTATTCCGCCCTCGAGTTTCTCTCCCTGCCTTCCCACTGCCCTGCGTTCCTTCCCTTGAGTCCTGCCTTAAAGTCATTCCTATGAATACGATAAATTCGTTCTCGCGCCGTGAGTTTCTGCAGAACAATGCCATGGGAATTGGCTCTGTCGCACTCGCGTGGTTGATGCGACAGGAAGGGGTGCAGGCGGTTCCGCCGGTGATCAAGCAGAAGCCTGTCACGGATCTGCATCTGCGGCAGCCTCAGCAACCCGCGAAAGCTCGCGCGATGATCTCCATGTTTCAGCATGGCGGTCCATCGCATATGGATCTGACAGATCCAAAGCCGGAGCTGACGAAATATGACGGAACAGATTACAACGGCGATGTTGCGTTCAGCTTTGTGAATCAGGCCAGCAAGAAGCTACTGGGAAGCCCTTTCAAGTTTCGTCAGCATGGGCAGTGCGGGACAGAGATCTCCGAGCTGCTGCCGCATACTGCTGAGATCGTTGACGATATCTGCCTGATTCGCAGCATGCACACCGGAGCGAACGGGCATGAAGTTTCGATCCGATACTTCCATGGTGGGATTCCAGGCGTTCTCGGGCGTCCTCATTTGGCTTCATGGCTCCTATACGCGCTCGGATCTGAAACACAGGACCTTCCAGCTTATATGGTCATGACAGATCCAGATGGTCATCCGGTTGATGGAGTCAACAACTGGTCGAATGGCTTTATGCCACCTCTGTTTCAGGGGACCGTACTTCGTCCCAAGGAACCTCGCATTCTGAATCTGGCGGCTCCGCCGCATCTCAAGGGGACACTGCAGCAACAGAATCTGGCTCTGCTGCAAAAGTTGAATCAAAGACATCTGGTGCAAAGCGGAGGTGATCCGGATCTGGAAGCTCGTATCGCCAGCTATGAACTTGCTGCCCGGATGCAGACGGCCGCCACCGAAGCACTTGATATCAGCAAGGAGACTCAGGCAACTCAGGCGATGTATGGAATCGATCAGGATGCAACTCGCGAATATGGAACTCGGTGCCTGATCGCTCGTCGACTCGTTGAACGAGGAGTTCGGTTTATTCAGTTATTTCTCGGCGGTCAGCCGTGGGACAACCATGGAAGTATTCGCACTGCCTTGCCCGCTGTCTGCAAGCGAGTCGATCAGCCTGCAGCGGCATTGGTGAAAGACTTGAAGCAACGTGGCATGCTGGATTCGACGATCGTGCACTGGGGAGGAGAAATTGGACGGCTTCCGGTGACTCAGGTCATGGGCGATCCCGCAGCGGCCGGTCGTGATCACAATGGTCAGGGCTTTAGCATCTGGATGGCCGGCGGTGGATTCAAAGGGGGATTGGCCTACGGTGCGACGGATGAGTTCGGACACAAAGCTGTCGAGAATGTCGTCACCCCCAACGACTATCAGGCCACGCTCATGTCACTGTTTGGGCTGGATCATTCTCAGGTGATTTTTCATCACAATGGACAGCCTCAGGTCATCACAGCGAACCGCCCTGCTAAGGTTGTCAGCGAGATTCTGAGGTAGTGGCTGGCCATGGGAGGAACATCAGAAGGAAGTGAGTTCCAGCGATCATTCGAGGAGCGGGTGATCCCTTTTGGACTGCGGCAGCCCGCTGCCGCTTTGATGCAGGCAGCTTGCTGCCCAACCAGGGTGGATAGCCTGCCTGATTTAGTGTTGTCGTTCCAAAGGAAGTCGCGAAAAGGAATTGTTATTCTGGGTTGAATGGGGTGAGTGGAATGCGTGTTTCGGTGTTGCGGGGCTTGCCTGCACGGCACGTTTTACCGAGCCGGTAGAATCTTCACAAAAATATGCGGATTGACATAAAGTTTGTGGGGGTCTAATGTTTATGCGGGTTCTTCGCCGATTCTGCGGCAGGCATAGCCGCTCCAAATTGCAATCGCTCCTGAGGTTTTCCCGCCACTTTCCTGATCTGGAAAGTGACAGCAAAGTCTTCGGGAGGGTTTAGGAATCAGTGCTGAAACGCAGTTCGACCTCTTGTCGAATGCGATTGTCATGACATGATGACATCGGAAATGGGGATTTCCGTGGATGAAGCGAAGGATGGGGGGGATGGACATCCCAGGCACTTCGGTCTGGAAGCTTTCTTGGGCAGGTGCAGAAAAATGTTGGGGAACATTTGTCGGTCAACTGTTGTCGTCATGGGTTTGATTTTTGTTAGTCCCTCTCTGTTTGCACAGGGTAACTGGGCTGATTCGCTCGTTGACAAAAAGAAGCTTGAGTTTGGCGTCATTGCAACAGGTGCTGAGGCCGTGCAGGTTGTTACCATAGAGAACACAACTCAGGCCACGTTGCACATTTCCAGTTGGTCGACGGCCTGTCGTTGTGCTGAAGCGAGTACCCCGAGCAAAACACTTCTCCAGCCCCGCGAAAAGACTTTTATTGAAGTTCGGATGAATACTCGTTCCTTCAAAGGTCAGCGCGATACTTCCCTGTCGATCTACTTTGACGCACCGCAGTTTGCGGAAGTGCGAGTCCCGATCTCTGCATACATCCGAACCGACATTGTGTTTGAACCCAGCAGCGTAGATTTTGGAACGCTCGATTTTCTGAGCGGTGGCAAAAAGACTGTCCGCATTGCTTATGCAGGACGCCCCGACTGGAACATTCGAGACGTTAAGTTTCCCGGGAAGGATTTGACTGGTATTGTGAAAGAGATTTCTCGGACTGGAGGCAATGTCGTCTATGATCTTGAGGTGACTCTGGATCCAAAAACCAAGCCTGGTCGCTTTCGCGACATCATTACTCTTGTGACCGATGATGCTGCTCATCCCAATGTGCCGCTGATTACTCTGGCTACTGTGGTGCCCGATATTCGCATCACAACTCCTGACATTGCCGTACGAAACAGCAGAGGCCAATTGGTGCCTTTGAAGCCCGGTGAAACGACGATCGTCAAAGTCGTTCTGCAGGGCAACAAGCCGTTTCTTATTGAAGACGTTGATTGCAAAGGAATGCAGGATTGCTTCCAGGTAAAGATGAGCGAGAAAGAGAACAAGCTGCAGATTGTGGAGATGACTTTCACGGCCCCTGAAAAGGTTGGCAAGTTCAGCGAAGAGATGATTGTCAGGATTCAGGGTCGTGAAGTCGTGCTGAAGTTCAGCATCAGCGGCTCAATCGCCAACTAGCGCTCAATCAAGTCCGCCACCGGGTTTATCCAGGTGGATCAAGGGCTTTGCACTACTTCGAACGTCGTTTCTGGGTGAGATACTGGTAGTGCAGAAGCGTGTAAACCACCGACGTAAAGTCGGTGGCGACGTTGTTTGGGAGTGCCGTGGTGCTAAGGAATCGGCTGATCGCTGCTGGTGGTTCTCGCATCGTTCCCGCACTGGGCCTTCTGTCTGCCCTGCTTTTGTGTGCGGAGGTTTTGGCAGGCGATTCAACGTATGGCGTTTCTTCGCCACCGCCGGAACTCAAGATCCCTGACTACTATTCGAAGTTCGTCAGCGCGAGTGGTTATCCGATTGTTGCTTCAAAGTCGGTTGATGATCGTGCCCTGCTTGAAGCGGCTTATCTGATTGATCTGATGTTGGCGAAGCGCCCTGACGTCAGAGAAGCTATGATCAAAAGTGGCTCACGAATGAGCATTATCGCGTGGAATGAATTCACCACCGACCTGCCGGAGTGGAAGTGGCTTGGAGATTCTGCGGGGGACGGTCGCGAAGCTGAAGGAGTATCAGCCGTTGATTTCTGGGATGCTCGTGCAAGAGGAATGGGGGGATCAGAAACAGATCCGTATTGTTCCTGTGGAGAAGAGAATCTGCTTGGCTATCAGGGCGATCCTTATGAGGCGGAATGCATTCTGCTCCATGAGTTTGCTCACAATATTCATCTTCGCGGAATGCTGAATGTTGATCCGAGATTTGATTCTGGTCTGAAGGCCGCTTATCAGAAGGCGATGTCCGCCGGACTATGGAAAGGCAAGTATGCCTCGGTGAATCATCACGAGTATTTTGCTGAGGGCGTGCAGTCGTGGTTTGATAACAATCGAGAAGATGATCATGACCACAATCATGTAAATACTCGAGACGAACTGCTTGAGTATGATCCTGAACTGGCCGCGTTGTGCCGCGAGGTTTTCGGAGACACCGAGTTGCGATATACGAAGCCAGTGACGCGGCTGCACGGACATCTGAAAGGATATGACCCTGCAAAGGCACCAGAGTTTGCCTGGCCGGAGAGACTCAGGAAGGCTCAGATTGAGATTCGTCGTCAGGCTGAGAATCGCAGATGACGAAAGCCTGATGAGGCCGAGGATGCGAGATGCAGAATGTGTCTCGTCTCTGCCTTCCGAAATGGTGTGTCGGAGGCGACGGGTTATGCGGTTCGCCTGGGTGAGGAATCAGTTGGTCTCAGAGGCGATGTCACCAGCAGGAACAACATGATTGTCGGCGCCGCCGACGAGGATGTTGCCCGTAAATTCTCGTTCTGGAATGATGCACAGGATATACGTGTTGCGTCCGTCCGCGATGTGAATTGGAACCGATGAGTGACGGCCGGTGGTCCCGTATCCCGTGATCTGAAGTTTGGTTGTCCATTGCCCGGCTGGTAGTTCGGCGCGAGCAATGTCGATACGTCCCGGCAGCATTCTCCATGATCGGGTGTCGGCCTTCTCCATGGCTTCCCAGGCAATGCCGGCCACATTGATGCCGAGGTCGACCAGAGAGTTGCGGTGAATATTCTGAGTCTCTTTGAGGACGTAAACGGCGCCCTTCTTCATGACCCGGCGAGTAATGGCGGTTGCGATTTCCTGATCTCGGTGTTCGTTGTACGAGGCCTGAGCGACTTCGTGCATGTCAACGACTGTGGAAAAGGTCAGCGGTGAAGCGGCAATTTGTTGAGACGCCGAATTCGAGGGCCCGACAACGCACCGCAAACTGCCTGCCGGAAGGAGGTAGCCTGTTGCTTCCGGCTTAGCAATTTTTACGGAAGCGATCGTTGGGGGCAGCGTATGTTTCCCTGTGGCGCTGATGATTCGATCGGCGATCAGCAGTGCTGCTGAGGTTGGTTCGACCGATTCGGAAACCCAACGCGGAGCTTTTCCGACGAGGGCAATGATATGCACAGTCCCATGACCGGCCTTGCAACGGGTACCAAATTCACCATTCGCAGATGCTTTATCATGACGCAGGAAAGCTGGATTCCAGTATCCGATGTCGCTCAGCGCGGCTTCTGTTTGCTGATGACGCGTGGGCGATTCCGACTGGACTGCGGCAGCCAGATAAGAACTTAATGCCAGCGGCTGATCGAGCGACGATGTTGGAACGGTCAGGGAACCCGACGAAACATTCGCAACGAAACCTGCGGGTGATATGTTCGAAGCTGGAAGTGCCGTGTCGTGACTTTCCGCAAGGCGACTGGAGCCTGTGTCTTTGTTCAGTTTTGCTGCAATTGCTTCTCGTCGTTTGGTCGCAGCCTCTGTGACCTGCAGCGAGTAGGCAAACGAATCCTGTCCGTCCCCAAAGATGCTCGTCATCAACGCCATGTTAAGGACCATGCGGCGTTCAAAGTCACGGCCGGAGTATGCAACAGCCCGGCTATCCATCAACATGGATGAAGCCTGTTCCGTCACGTCCTTTTGTTCAAGGAATTCCAGTTCGTGGCGAAGGTTGCGAAATCGACCTTCGGCCTGTCGAACGTCACCACTCGCCAGTTCAAGAATTGCCTGATCCAATTCGAGCAGTTTCTTCTCGGCTCTCAGTGATTTTTGTGAATCCGCGAGAGCAGTTCTTGAAATCTCGAGATCGCCAACTCCAAAGCTGGAGATTGCTGATTCATGGTTTTTTTGCCAGGTCTGACACCCGGCGCTCAGGCACGAGACGATCCCCAACGCCGCGAGAGACCATGGTCTGAGGCGGCGAAACAACTGCCTGATCGTGCAGTTCGGATCGTCCATAGCTGAGAACTCTGATGAGAGCCTGCAGAGAGTCGCCTGCATTTCTTCCTGATGAATGCAGACCGCGACGTTGCTGCTGGCCCGCGAATCGATTAGTCGTCTTCGCCGTAATGTTTGCGCTTGCCAAAGAAGCCTTTGTGGTAACCCTTGCGAAGCATGGCGCTGTCTTTTTGCGATTCGCCGGTGTGAATATCCAGAAGTTCCAGTGTCAGCAGATAGTCACGCTGATAGTCACCGTTGCTGTTGGTAGTGCCTGAGGTGATGCTGGCGAACAGGAGATAATCGAAAGGCTGATCGACACGCTCCAAAGCCATTTGCAGTTCACGCTGGCGGGCTGGAAGCAGGAGTGATTCAGGACGACACCGACATTCGCCCATGGCAGCTTCGACGTAGCGTCGGCTGATCATCTTGAACTGAGGATCCTGGGAGATCAGCGAATCAATGTGTTCGTAGATTTGTTCTTTGAAGTCACCAATTTCTTCGGCACTGCGGTTCTCGACACCGACGAAGCAGACGGTTCGAACAGGCATCCCTTCACGTTCAATGGTGGAGTGTGATGCCTGGTGAACGGTGGAGCAGGATTTGGCGAGTAAGCGACCGACGGATTCATCGATCAGTGGTTTCCACGTTTCAGCACCGGCGACGTGGCTGCCGACCATGTCCTTGTCATCTTTTTTCAGTACATGTGCGTATTGCTTGTTGCGACATCCGCTGATGAAGCTTACGACCGAGCTGTTCAATAGCGCGGCAAGAAACATTCTTCGACGTTGCATGGCCCGCCAGACTCCATTCTATGGGCACAGCAGAGCACGCCGAACCTGCCTCAGGATGCAGGAACTGATGTTTTGGCGAGACTGCTACGAATGAAGAATACGGAAAAGCCCCGGTCGGGGGATAGACCTTTCGTTCAGATGAGTCATTTGCGAGGGTAACCCTTCTTGAACATGCCACCAGATGCGGCAATCCAGGGCGACTGCGTATGATCGATTGGACAATCATGCCGATCGACGGCGACAAATAGAACGAACAGGAATTCCCTGTGGTCTGGTTGTGTTCTTTTGTATAGTTTTCAGGGGTAATTCAGCTTTTGCTGATCCGCGAGAACTCTCATAGTCCGGGCATTGCTGCCTTTGACGATGTGGGAATATTCAGCGTCAGGTCAGCGAACGGAAGGCTGATCTTCAGTTGAAATTCGCCATCACCGCCGAGTTTTTGAGCCATATCAGCAAGAGCGTCGCTGCCCACGGCGCGGTAGGCATCAACCAGTTCTCGCCATGCGAATCGGCGAATTGGAGACGGCATGATTCGAGCGGCTTTTTCGAGATGGGGGATTGCATCGCGATGGTTTTGAGTCTGTTTCAGGGCGATTCCATGCAGAAGTTGCACAGGACCTTCCAGCGGGCCGGCATCTTCGATTCGGTCCAGTTCTTCGATCGCTCGCTCGGGCATGCCAAGATCGAGATATCCGTCAGCGGAAAGAATTCTTCGAACAGTCTTTGGGGTCATCTGAATTCGCATCGCACTCACTCCGTCATGCTTTGATACAGGCCATGGCCTGTTTGTTGTCGAACTGATTCGACTTCGTTCGCAACTGCTGCGCCAAAACGGGTTGGACTTATCTTATTTGTTGTAAGTCCTTTTTTGGTAATGCTTTACAGGATGTTGATTCGGGGTGGGGATCTTCCGGAATGCTGCCAAAACTACAACAACGGACGGTCTCGCCTGCAAAATCCTCGCGCTGAATCTGAAAACAGCCTGATGGAATTGTAGATTCTGCACGGAAGCGGCCAGGGAATGCTGTTGAAGGCGGGGTGCTACCGGGGCGGGATTGTCAAATCTTCAAAGCTCATTGCAGGGCTTGCCGAGCCAGGATATCGGAAGCACTTTCTGAGTGTTCCGTCAGGATTTAGCGTCAAGCCCGACTGATTATTTCAGGAGGTCATTGTTTCGCGGATTTCTCCTGTAGCAACTCGTTGAATCAACGTACAACACGCAGCCGTTTTCCATTCAGCCCCGAGTTTAGAAGGCTCACCGATGCTGGAGTTTATGGTTGCCGGATTTCTGGCATCCGCGATTCTCACTGTAATCCTGACACCCATTGTGCGTGCTTCTGCACCCGCATTGGGATTGATAGACCTACCCGGAGAACGCAAGGTCCATGTTCAGCCTACGCCTCGCGGCGGCGGCATCGCGATATTTCTGGGGGTTTTGGTCCCCGCGATCGTGATTGTTGCTGTCTGTGTCGTCGGTTCCGCAGGACGATTTGCTGTGATTGATGAGATCCTTCAGGAACTTGGAGGAGCCTCGCATGTAACGGTTCAACTGGTAGCGATCGCTGTGGGCGCAATTGTGCTCTTTCTGGCAGGACTTGCGGATGATCGCTGGAACCTCTCGTGGAAGTTTCGACTTGGGTTGCAGATTTCGGTTGCTGTCGGAGTTGTACTGGCCGGGGTCCGAGCGACAGTGTTTGTGAGCCAGCCGTGGTTTGGTTTTGCTGCGACCGTGCTATGGATCATTGTACT
>JBIIIF010000327.1:0-7042 GCA_044235005.1 Planctomycetaceae bacterium
AAACTACGATGCCAACGGGAATGTGATTCGTGTCACCGATCACATGGCCCGAGTCTCAACTTCTGCTTATGACAGCCTCAATCGCCCTGTGCGGTCAACGAAACCTGATCCCTATTCGGACGACACGGAAACAGCCCCGCTGGAGACGATCAGTTATGACATTAACGGCAATGTCGCTCGAAAAACAGATGCCCTTGGACGAGTCAATCGATTTGAATACGACGCCTTAAATCGACCGGTCCTGACCGCAGTGCAGGATGGTGCAGCATGGGCTGAAACGGAAACTCGTTACGACCTTGCGGGCAACGCAACGCGAATCATCGACCCGCTGGATCGCGTCACTGTCTACACCTTTAACAACTGGAACCTGCAGACTCGAGTATGGCTGCCATCACCATCGTCTACACCGAATACCGGACCAGCCACATCGACGACTTACGATCAGTGGGGAAACGTCCTGACTGTAACCAGTCCACGAAGCGGCGTCACTCACAACGAATATGACCGACTGAATCGGTTGACTCGACAACTTCTGCCTTTACCCGGTGCGAATATGACTCGCCCGGAAACGACCTTCGAATACGACGCTGCCGGAAACGTTGTGTTGCAAAGCGTGTTGATAAATCGCATTGGCACATCCGAAGTCTGGACCGAAACGGAAACCACTTACGACGAACTGAACCGGGTGATCCGCACTGCTGTCCGGGCGTCACAGGTCCTGGCCAGTTCCTCACCTTCTCCGACAACGATCACATCCACATCTTATGACAAAGCAGGCAATGTCCTTTCAGTGACTCGTCATGGAGAAACCACGGTCCAGAATCGCACAACGTGGTTTCAATACGATCGACTCAATCGCAAAGTTGCGGAGATTGCTCCGGCTCCCTCCAGCAACAGCGGTTCACCTGTCACGCGATATCGCTATGACCTCGCGGGAAATCTTGAGGCGACAATTGATCCGCTCGGCCGAATCACCTCGCACACTTACGACGCTTTGGGGCGACTCCGGACAACCACGTCCCCCGATCCGGACGGATTGCAGGGGCCTTTGCCTGCTCTCATGAGCACCTTCCGCTACGACGTTGTCGGGAACTTGTTGTCGACAACCGATCATCCTGGCCGAACAACGACATCAACGTACGACTCGCGAAATCGAGTCCTCTCGGTCACACAGCCGGATGCTGATCTCGCAGATCATTTTTCAGCTCCTGTCACGCGTTACACCTATGACCTCGTCGGGAACAAGATTCAGGAAACCGATGCCCTCGGAAACACAACCGATTATCTCTATGACAATCTGAACCGGCTGGCGACCACAATTCTGCCAGATGCTCTGATCAATGATCGCCTCGCTCGGCCTATGATGACCTTCACTTACGATCTGGCCGGAAATCTGACGTCGACTACAGACGCTGCCGGAAGAACCACTCTCGCCTTCTTTGACATGCTGAATCGAAAGATTCAGGATCGCACAACAGACCCCGACGGAACAGGAATCGGCAACTCCCCGCTGATCATGGTCTACACCTATGATGCCGTCGGGAATCTGCTGACATCGAACAGCTATCGGTCGGCAACCGTCGGTCGGATCACGCGGCATGAATACGACCATTTAAACCGCCTGATTAAGACGACGACTCCGCCTCCGACAAGCTCTGATGCTCAACTGGTCACGCTTTACGACTACGACATCTTCGGCAATCAAACCAGCGTTACGCAGACATCGACTGCTCCTGACGCCATCCAGAAGACGACGGTCTACGTCTACGACAATCTCAACAGATTGACAGAGACAAAGTCGCCAAACCCTGTTACCGGTCTTGTTGCCAATGGGCCGGTCTCAACAACGACCTATGATCTCGCAGGCCGAATTCTCACGCAAAGAGATCCGCTGGGCCGAGTCACCACATTCTACTACGACGATCTCGACCGAAAGATTCGAGTTGTCGGGCAGGATCCGGATGCCTCAAGTGACGCAACGGCCGACAAGCTGGCTTGCGAAACACTCTATGCTTACGACAATGCCGGCAATCTTCTTTCCACCAGTGTGCGTCGAAATGTGGATGCCATTTCTTCCACGGCGTCGTCCGCCGATGTGTTTACCACCACAAGCAACTTCTACGATCGCCTGAATCGCCTGACGACCGTTATCGACGCCAATGGCAAGGCAACTCAGTATCGCTACGACAACAATAGCCAGCGAATCCGATTAACGGATGCATCATGGAATACCAGTCGCTGGCAATACGACAGCCTCGGGAACGTGATCGCCGAAACCGATGCGAACAGTTTCAGTACAGTCTTTGAATATGATCTGGTGGGCAATGTGACGGCTGTCACAGATCGCCGAGGATTCCGGACAAACTATGTTCGCGACGATTTGAATCGCATAACCAACGAGCAATGGCTGAGATCTGACGCAGGTGGAACAGCGTTTGTTACCGAACTTCGAAACAGGTTCGACCACAATGGCAGACCATCCGTCGCCGAACAATGGAACATGGCGACCACAACTCCGACGCTGGTCAGCATCAATAGTCGGATCTACGACGATCTCGATCGCCTGCTGATAGTGAATAACAGCTCCACGCCCGGCCAGAACTTTTCAAGGTTCACGTACAGGTATGATCACTTCGGAAATCAGGTTTCGCGAGTTCAACAGACCGGCGGCGGGACGTCACTGATCACCGTCACGACCGGTTATTCAGGCTATGATTATCTGAACCGTCTGACTCAACTGAGTCAGACGGCGACAGGACCCTTCGCCAACTGGCAGAATAAGTCCGTTCGCGTGGGCTATTACGACGACGGATCAACTCAATCGATCACTCGCTATTCGGATGCAACCTGGACCAACATTGTCGTAAACACGGCCTTTGGGCTGGATGCCTCCGGACGATTGATCTCTCAGGTTCATACTCGGCCGAACGGCACGAGCACCGCAACTCTTTCGTCCTACCAATACAAGTACCTTGCCGACGGCAGGCTGATGAATGAAGTCTCAGCGGTTCCTTCGCTGAACTTCAATAACATTGTCAACAACTTCGGCTACGACGCAACAGGACAATTGACGTCTGCCGATCGAGGGCAGGGGGCTGATGAGTCGTTTGCCTACGACGATACAGGCAACCGCATCGTGAACAATTCGATTGTCGGCAAGGGCAACCGAATTCAGAACGATGGCAACTTCATCTACACCTATGACGCCGAAGGCAATCTCACTCGTCGACAGCGAGTCATCACGGCTCAGGGGGCCGACACGCTTCAGGAATACACCGCCTACTCGTGGGATCATCGCAATCATCTGACGAAGGTTGAGGTTTACAGTGCCGCGGGCGTGCTGCTGAAGCGAGTAGAACATACCTACGACAGTGACGACAACCGCATCTCCAAAAAGGTGACGACGTTCGGCACAACCACTACGATCACCACAGAGAATTACGTCTACGACGGTGCTCAGCTTGTCGCTACGCTGAATGCATCAGGAGCCATCCAGCACCAGTACTTCGACGGCACTTCTCTGGACCAGATCTTTGCGGACCAGAATTCCGTCAGTGGGATCCTCTGGCCGCTGGAAGATCGAACCGGGACTGCTCGCGACATTATCAATACGGCAGGAACTGTTCTGGATCATCGAGTTCTCGACAGCTTTGGAACCGTGAACTCTCAGTCCGGACCGAACGTGAATTATGAGCAGTTCTTCAGCGGACTCCTGTGGGATGCTGATAGCCAGTTGTACTACGTTCGAGCACGCTGGTACGAACCCGTCTCCGGAAGATTTCTGTCCGAGGATCCGCTGGGCTTCGACGCGGGTGATAACAACATCAGCCGGTACTCGGGGAACGATCCGATCAACTATGTGGACCGAAACGGACTGTTTTCGATTAGTCACGCATGGAACAAACTGACCGAGGCCGTTGGCGACGCCTTTGAAGATGTCGGCGATTTCTTTGAAGACCAGTGGCACAACGGAAACATTCAGAAAGGCCTGCTTGCTGCGGGCACCCTCGCCTCAGGCGGCATGCTGGGATTTGGACTGGCATCTGGTTCGTTGATGGGAACACAAGTTCTGGCCGGAGGCCTGGGCTTTGCGTCTGGCCTCAGCAGCTCGTATGAGGTCTTCTCGGGCAATCGGATCGGCGACGGATCGTTTACTCGGTACCTGGGAGCAGCCGCAGCCGTCAGCGGCGGATTCTTCGCCGCCGGTGTCCGTTCATCTGGCACGGTGGGTCGCACGCTCAGCGGGGCCAGTGGACTGATCTCCGGCTATGAGATAGCCAGTGGCGACGTGATTGGAGACGGGACGTTATCGAGCCTACTTCATGTCTCGAATCTGGGCATCAATCAGGGCGGCACAATCTTCAGCCCGACCTCCACCAACGCCCAGCGATTCGGCGTAGGCCTCAACCTCGCCGTCGGCACCGCCTCTGTCATCACCTCCAGCGACCGCAGCCTGCAACAATCACTGAGAGCACTCAGCATTGCGAGTGGGGTGTGGAATACGAGTAGTTCACTTGTCGCCGCCAAACAGTCGTTTAGCGCAACGGTCAGAACTGTGAACGCCGCTGAGCAGCCGCGACGCGTTGCGGCTAGAGGGACATCGGTACTTAGTTCTAACCGATCCCAATCCAGCCATCGCAATAGCTCCGGCAGTGTTCGACAGATCGGGTACTCAGAAGATGTTGCGACAGAGTCTGCGAGCGGCGTCAGTCACGCGATGGCGTGGAGCGATTCAGAGGGCAACCCTTTCGAGTTGAAGTCTGATTTGAGTTTTGAAACAAACGACACGGCCGTACAACTCCTGTTCAACAACGGCGACTTCGGCTTCGTGCAAGACTTTTTGCTATTCGATCCAGCAACTGCTGATATGCCCATGACGTTGGCAGAGAAACAATTACTTTGGCGATATCAAGCGGAACTTCCGACGGCTCGCGGCAATCTCAATCAGCTTCAAAATGATTGGTGGTGGAACCAGGATGCAGCGATGATACACACGGCGTCCCAGCGCGTGCTGTTCCTCGAATCAAGTATCGAGGAAATGAATGGCACGAATATCAACTATGTCGATATTCATTCTGGTGATGAAAGCGTTTTCCTTGCGGGCACATATGGCTTCGCAAATGGCTTGAAAACCGGAGCTAAGGCAAATGTCAACGGCATCAGCAGTGCTGTTGCCAACACATTTACGCTTGGATACGTCGACTCTGTGGAGCCTTGGACTGTCTATGAAGATGACATCAACGGCGGGTATGGAACTGCGCTGATGTTCGCACGGGGCGGTGGTGAGCTTCTACTCATCGCGGCTCCCACCGGAATAGCCAGCTTGGCAGCTCATGGTGGTCGAATGGGCAAAGCAGCAGTCTATACAGGCTATGGTCTTCGCGGTGTTGATGCCGTCAGCAACTGGCATGATGCAGGGGAAGCTTCGGTAGATATTGTCCGCAACGGAGCCTCGCTCCAAAACACTGCGCAACTGGGCATGAGCACTCTCGGAATGACGTTTGACGTCTACGACGGCATGCAGATGCTTGACAAAGCCGGCTACAAGGTCACCATCTCTGGTGCCTCGATGGGGCTGCCGTTGCAAATCGGGAAAAAAAAGGCCCCGACTTCTGCATCGGCAACTGGCAATGACCGATATCGCGACAAAATCGATGAGCTAGTGGCCTCATCAAAAGCCTCGCAATCATATCTTGCAGATCTGCCAAGTCCGCCTGTCAAGACACCGTCGCGACTTTCTCAGCATATCGGAGCTGCTGAAACGCTGGGATATCGACAGACAAATCATCGATCTCACGGGCAACCTGTCTTTACAAACGGATCCACCTTTATCACTCCGGATGTTGACGGACATAATATAAGCGGCGGCTGGAAGATGGCGGCAACAGTAGAAGGTCTGCGATCGAAGATGACTCGAATGGGAACTTATGGACCAGATTTGACTAGGATCGGAGACTGATGAACCAATTTCGAATCTCGAAGTACGATCCAAAGCTACGTAACAATAATGGCAGCTACAACCGCCATGAGTGGACGAGCTTCTCAGACATCGGACAAACCTTCTACGACGGTGTTTTGACATTGCACCGCTATCAAGACGTTGAAGCGAAGTATATTGATGCTTTAATCCAGTTCTTCTCTGTCGCACGCACTCCGAATCTGCGTATTGAGTCGATTGAAGTCTTTTCGCAATCCCCAATACCGAAAGAACTATGCAATCATCAAATCAGCCTGGAAGAGGGCAAACGGGTTGATTTACATGATATACCATGCATCACTAGGTTATGTCTGCGAGAGTTGGCGTGGGTAAAGTTATCGGGACCAAATGATGCCTATTTGCATTTCGGCTACGACTGTTACGTGTATGTCGGCGCTCAAGGCGTGGACATCAAACAGTGGCACGCGCCCGAAGGTCTATTTGCCGAAGCGTGTGCGTCGCCGTACGCGGTCTAGTAAATGGAGGCGCTGTCCCGAAGAGCACGGGGCCAGCCACCTATCATCGACCTCGTTTCGTCGTATCGGCTCATGGGGCTGTGCATTCTGCCAATGACAGGCTGGATTGATGTGAGTTGTGGGTTTCAAAGCACTGAGGATCACGGTCATGGCACGCACGAATCGCCGGGATGTGTTGACGGATGGCGTGTTCATGGGGCCATCCGTCTATTGACGAAGATTTGGTGGGGCTGTGCATTCTGCCAATGACAGGCTGGATTGATGTGAGTTGTGGGTTTCAAAGCACTGAGGATCGCGGTCATGGCGCGCACGAATCGCCGGGATGTGTTGGCGGATGGCGAAATACAGGTCGTGCATTGCATCAATCGATGCGTGCGGCGGGCGTTTCTTTGTGGGCGTGATCCGCTCACGGGCAGAGATTACGAGCCGCGTCGCGAACTCATCAGGCAGCGGCTGGAGTTTCTGGCGGGAGTGATGGGCGTTGAAGTGCTCGGGTTTGCCGTGATGAGTAACCATTTCCACTGTATCCTGCGAAGTCGGCACGATGTCGTGGATACCTGGTCAGATGACGACGTCGCGAGGAAGTGGT
>JBIIIF010000328.1:0-7001 GCA_044235005.1 Planctomycetaceae bacterium
TGTCGGATTTGTAACGGAAACAACGTCAGGAAGCCGGATGTGATCAGTCGCTCAGATTCATCCGTTCCGCACTGGTAAATCACCACGCAGAACTCCTAAACTTTGCAAAGCTGGCATTTTGCGGAATGGAAAACCTTAGCCATGATGACGTTATCGCCTATGGAATCAGTCGCCCTGACAACTTCCGGCCGACAGCCACTTCACCGGAAGCTGCTGGTCGCCCTCAATTTGCTGGGGACTTTGAGCGCAGTCATCGGCGTCTCTTTCTGTGGCTTGACGTCTATGCTCGCCGATGAACGGAGGCCTTCGCGCGGCTCGGCGACGATTTCGGGCGGAGATGAACTCTTCCCGCCGTTGCCCGATTTTCCCTCGTTATCCGGCGACGAACTTCCGCGAAGTCGCCCGTCAGAACCGGAACCACGTGTGTTGCCACGTCCACGGATCAGTCCCGAAACTCGTGACCCCGCCACTCGTCGCTTTCCCCCATCATTGGATCCTCTCGACGAAGAAATGGATCCGGATGGCGGCATTCGTCTGCAGCCTCTCGACGACACCGCTCCGTTTCGTCCTCGCAATCCGTCTGGCTCAGTGCGGCCGTCAACAGGAATCGACCCGGATGCAGAACGCAGTGTGCTTCCGGGAGCAAACGCCGACGAACTCACCAGCGACGGTGCATTCAATTGGTCGCTTCAGCCCGTGTCGGTGGCTGATATCGAAATCGGCAAGGAATGGAATTTCACTCACGGCAAGCCAAACCTGTCTGAATCCGAAGAGGACAACTACGTTGAACTGATTCGAGCGGCCCTGGCTCGAAGAACTCTGGCCCCCAGCCAGTTGCCCGAAAACGCGAACGTCACCAGCGCGTGGGAGACCGCATTCTATCGGTATGCGGAGGTGCGCAGACAGGCGTGGGAGAATGGTAAGGTTCAGTTGTCAGCGACTCTCCCTGAGTTATCTGATCCTAACGACAAAGCGACTCGACGAGTGATCTCGACCACGGATCATGCCAGTGACCATGCTCCGGTCAGAAACTATTCGCTGCAGCTTGATATGCAATCGCATCCGGGAGATTTTGTCGGACGACCGGTTGTGATCTATGGGATGTTCACGCCTCTGGGGCCCAAAGAGCTGCAGGCTCGTCGTACGCTCGAAGGTGAAGAGCGAGTCATTACTTTGCAACGCGGCATTCTGCGCAACTTTGTGACTCAGGAAATGATCGCGATGGTAGATGCCATCAGTTATGTCGACCCGCAGTCTCAGAATCAGCCATCGTCTGCATGGCCAATTGATAAACGCGTCGCGATGCCGGTGATGGTCAAGGGCTGGTTCGTGAAGCTCTGGCAAAGACAGCCGCTGGTGTTTTCGGATGTCGTGCGAGTGCTCACGCCGCGTCCTTATGATGAGTATGTCCGTGACCATGTCCGTTCACGCCGCAAAGTGAGTGACGACGAAAGCTGGCTGTATCACGAGACTCTGCGACAACTGCAGTTAACCAGCGGCAAAGTTCAGGCTGACATCGCTGCTGAAGAACAGAAGATACGAGTCCAGAAACTGCTGGTGAATATGGTTGAAAAGGCGGGAGCTGACCGAATCGTTCTCGGTAATCAGCTTCGCAATGGAACGCTCTCGAAATCCGACACGCCGCAGAAAGAAGGCTACGAATCAAAGGTGCGAAGGCTCGAACGGCAGATGGGGTTCAGAAAGAGCAGGTACCTTGAACATCAGCGGAATCCGGAAACCTTTCCTCTGTTTGTGGATGTGTTTCAAAATCCCGACCACTGGCAGGGGCGACTGGTGACTCTGCGAGGCCATGTTCGTCGAGTCATTACTTACAACGGCGACTCAACGCTGTTCAATGGGCAGCCGCTGCATGAACTTTGGCTGTTCACGGAAGATTCGCAGAACAATCCGGCAGTCATCGTCACACCTTCGTTGCCGAAAGAGTTTCCGGTCGGGAGTGAGCTGATTGATTCCGTGACCGTGACAGGCTGCTTCTTCAAAATGTATGTGTATCGTTCGCAGCAGGAGAATCGCCTTGCTCCTCTGCTGCTGGCTGGTCATGTCAGCTGGAATCCTTCAGCCAAACATATTCTGACGCTGGCTCAGGACGGCCATATTCGGGCCAACTCCCCTTTGCTGGCTCAGGCCAAAAGTGAAACTCGTCCGATCAGTGATACGCTGGTATTGTTCCTCGGCTTTTTGACTTTGCTGGTCACAATGACTGTGTGGGGGCGAGTGCAGCGTGATCGGAGAGAGCGAAGGCGACTGCTGTCTCTGGTGGACGAACGACCTGATTTCCATCAAACTTCGCAGGATCGATTTTCCGGCCCGTTTGCTGATCCCAGAATTGAGCCTACTCGCGGATGACCACTTCGGCTAACGCCTACCATCTTCAGACAGAGAGTTCCGCCATTCAGCCAATCGAAGCGATTACTGATCGTCCCATTCGTTTGGGTGTTTTGATCAGTGGTGGCGGTACGACGCTGTTGAACTTTCTCGATCAGATTCGCAGCGGTCAATTGAATGCGGAAGTTCCGCTGGTGATTGCCAGCCAGCGAACCTGCAAAGGCGTGGAGCGTTCTTTGGCAGCGGGCCTGAATTGTCAGGTCATTCGTCCTCGCGATTATTCCGGTGTCGGTGATTTTAGTCGCGCTGTCTTTGCGGAACTGCGAAGTGCCAACGTGGATCTCGTCACGCTGGCGGGATTCCTGAGTCTGCTGCTTGTGCCCGATGATTTTCGCTGGCGAGTGCTCAACATTCATCCGTCGCTGATCCCGGCCTTTTGCGGTCATGGGTTCTTCGGCCATCATGTTCATGAAGCGGCGATTGAACGCGGCGTGAAAGTCAGCGGCTGCACTGTTCACTTCGCCAACAACGAATACGACGAGGGCCCGATCGTCCTGCAGCGTACGGTTACCGTTCCTGATCTCTGCACGGCGGATGAGTTGGCATCGCTGGTCTTTGAGCAGGAAAGAATCGCGTACCCTGAGGCCATCCGAATGCTGGCGTCGGGCAAGGTACGCATCGTGGGAAATCGAACCGCGACTTAGCGTGTCCGCACTTCAGTGGCAATGGTTCGCTTCAAGGCGTGGGGGCGTACGTCATTGCCAAACTCCAACGTGTAGATTGGACATTCTTGTCCGCCAGCGTTTCGACGGGCAGGAATGCCCATCCTACGGCAAGCGCTATCGCTTGCGTTCAATCGCTTCCGCAATCTGTTCGATAATTCCAGACGCGAACTGATCGAGATTGGCCGACACGGTGTTGGCTCGTTCTCGCCACGAGTTCATTTCAGACATCTTGCGAAGTCCCTTGAACATCGTGCCGATGGCGGACCCCAGAGCTCGACTGGTCGGATGAAAAATCATCGACGCGGCCTGCTCGGGGATTTCTTCTTCCAGATTATCCACGATGCCTCGAATCGCCATGAAGCGAACATTACGTTCCTGACAAACCTGGGCAACCGCGAGGCTACTGGTGTCGACCGCGAGACCTGGAAATTTTTCGGCGAGTGCCAATTTCTCAGCCGGATTCACCGGATGGTGATCCGCCACGATCAGCTTTCCCACATGAATTCGCTTGCGCGGTGCCAGAGTACACTTCACCGGCAGACTGTTGACATGCGTGTCGCTGATTTCATTCGACAGCACAATGTCGCCCGGTTTAATGTCAGCCGTCAGCGATGAACTGAACCCAATTGCCAGAATCCATGCCGGATGATGTTCGTTGATCAGCAGCTCTGTGGCTGCTCGATGAGACGCGTAGCCTTCGCCTGCTTCAGCGATCGCCAGACGAATCGTTTCACCCAGAAAGCCACCGCGAACGGTGATTTTCTTTTCCGTATAACTTCGCTGCCGGTCAACTCGCTTCAGAAACGCTTTCAATTCGCCCTTGTGAGTGCACACGATGCCCACGTCGGCAGTGGACCGGTCAGGAACCGGTTCTGCTGAAGTGGGTTTCTTATTGGTGGACGAATCGTTTCCGGGGCTGCTCACGCTGATGCCTCAAAGTCCTTCATGAACTGCACAAGAGCCTGAACGCCTTCCGGAGGAAACGCGTTGTAGATGCTCGCTCGCATTCCGCCGACGCTGCGATGTCCCTTCAGGCCGCTGAAGCCTTTGGCTTCGGCCGCTTTGACGAAGGCGTTGTCTTTGTCTTCGTTGCCCGTGACGAACGTGACGTTCATCATCGATCCGCTGCCTGGTTTGGCCGTTGATTTAAACAGGCTGCTGGTCTTCAGATAATCATAGAGAACCGCGGCCTTGGCTTTGTTGCGTGTTTCCATCGCAGCCAAACCGCCCTGAGCCTTGATCCAGCGGAAAACCAGCATCATCAGGTAGATACCGAAGGTCGGAGGCGTATTGTACATCGACTCATTCTCGGCATGAGTTCGATACTGCAGCATCGTGGCAAGATTTCTATTGCCTGCTTCGACGAGGTCTTTTCGCATGATCACCAGAGTGACTCCGCTGGGTCCCAGATTCTTCTGAGCACCTGCGTAGATCAGGCCGTACTTGCGGATGTCGATCGGGCGGCTGAAGATGTCGCTGCTGGCGTCGCACACCAGAAATGCGGAACTGGGGATGGCCACGGGCTCGGACTGGAACTGAGTTCCGAAGATCGTGTTGTTCGATGTGAAGTGAACGTAGACCGGATTGTCGCTGTAGGAGCAGGATTCCGGGATGTAATTGAAGTTGGCGTCCTTGCTGGTGCAGGCGACGTGAGTCTTCCCGACAGACTTGGCTTCCTTCAGAGCTTTCTCGGCCCACATACCGGTGATCAGATAATCAGCCGTGCGATCGGCTGGCAGCAGATTCATCGGCACCATCGAAAACTGCAGCGACGCACCACCCTGCAGGAAGAGCACCGCGTAGTCGTCCGGAATACCGGCCAGTTCGCGGCACAGTGCTTCCGCTTCCGCCGCGACGGCCATAAACGGCTTGCCGCGATGCGAATGTTCGCAAATACCTATGCCAGTGTTTCCCAGCGAAAGCAGGTTCTCACGAGCTTCCTCAAGAACAGTTTCAGGCAGTACAGCAGGACCAGCGGAAAAATTCCAGATGCGACGAGTCATCGCGGATGCAGCTTTCATTGAGACAGTTTGAGACAGGAAAATCAGAGGATTTGCGGCGATCTTAATCGAGAAGTCGGCCGCATAACCATCAGGAGTCGAAAAGATTGATGGAACACCCGAGTTTACAATACCAACCCCGGAATCCAGCCCGTTTTATCATAACCCGAAGCGTGAGCGAGGGATTGTTGCTCTCGAGGCAAATCCCTCGCTGACGCGTCGGGTTGGGATAGGCGGAACTTATTTTGGTACTGCTCCTGAGGGGACTTTGCACCAGTTTTTTGCCAGAATTCCCAACGCAATTTGACACAGCGGCGGGTCTCCGGGAGCGGAATTCTAAAGCCTTCCTCGATTCGCCACAAATCCGACCTCAAAACTGCCCTGGCAACAGGAATTTTGCTTCGGAAAAGCCCCTGAAAGTCAAGGATTCTGGCAGGGCGCTTCAGAGCCTCCAAACCTTTGCAGAAGGTGGCAATCAGCAGCCCGTGAGCATACCGTATTCCGAACAATTCTGATAAACTCCGACCTTCCGAAAATGAACTCCCAGAGCGGGACGTCGGCTCAAGGAATTGAGTCAGGCCGTTGACTATTTTGAATTGCGGAGCAGCCTTCCCCATGCAGTTGTCTTGTAATCGCGCCTTGTTTTCGTCGGCATTTTCCATTGCGGCCTCGGCAGTGCCTTCACGCACGCCGAAAGACATTCTGCGAAACGTGTTTATGGCGGTCAGCAGTTCCGGCGTTGAACTGGTGGGCACCGATCAGGAAATGGCGATTCGTTTCAAGGTTGGCGGTGTCACGACCAGCTCCGCCGGAGACGCACTGCTGCCGACTCAGCGGATTTCCTCCATCCTTCGCGAGCTGCAGGACGAACAGCTCGACCTGACGATCGACGAGAAGAACATTACGCTGAAGGCCGCCTCAGCGAAGTTTCGATTGTCCTCCGAGGATCCTCGGGAGTTTCCTCCTGTTCCAACATTCAGTGAGCAGAACTATTTCCGAATTCCCGCCCCGGTGTTTCGGCAGATGATTCGCCGGACATCGTTCGCGACTGATACTGAAAGCACTCGGTATGCTCTCGGTGGTCTGTTGCTGGAATTCGGCGAAGGCACCGTCACTCTGGCGGCCACAGACAGTCGACGTCTCGCCGTGGCTACGGCCGCTTGTGAGAAGGAAGGCAAGCCTGTTGCTCCGACAAAGACAACCGTTGTGCCGACGAAGGCAATGTCGTTGTTGGAACGCTCAATTGATCCTCAGGCCGAATTCGTGGACATCGCGGTCCACGACAACGACGTGATGATGCGATCCGGGGCATGTACGGTTTACAGTCGACTTGTTGAAGGCCGGTTTCCTCGCTATCGCGACGTGATTCCTCGCAGCGGCAACGTGAATGTTCCGCTGCCGGTGGCTCCATTCTTCGCCGCCGTGCGTCAGTCTCAGATTATTACCGACGAAGAAAGCCGAGGCGTGGATTTTGTGTTTGGGCCTTCCATGCTAACACTCAGCAGTCAGGCCAGCACAATCGGTGAGTCCAAGATTGAGCTGCCGATTGAGTATGATCACGAAGAAGTCAAAATCACTTTCGATCCGAAGTACGTCGCGGATTTCCTGAAGGTACTGACGCCGGAAACCCTGGTGGATCTGCAACTGACGGACTCTGACACCGCCGCGGTCTTTCGCGTTGAAGACTCCTACACCTACGTCATCATGCCATTGTCACAGGATCGATAGGAGCAGAGTTTTCAGTGTTCAGTTGACAGTGTTCAGTGTTTTGAATTGCGATTCACTGAAAACTGAAAACTGAACACTGAAAACTGAACCCTTCTCGAAAAGGATTTCTCTGCGTGTCTGATGAAACCTTGTCACCGCCGTCGACGCTGAAGAACGCTTTAATGCGTTTTATTCGCAGCACGGGCGTGGTGAACCGTTCGGC
>JBIIIF010000329.1:0-6918 GCA_044235005.1 Planctomycetaceae bacterium
CATCCCGAACGACTGAGACTTCGTAAATTGAGGGAGCTGTCTCGTCCTCAAACCAAAGTGTCAGGTCCGTTTTTCCCAGCTCAAGACCGACAACACTGATCTCTTTTTCCGAGTACTGAACGTAATTGGCAACTGTCGAATCTGTGACCGCAATTCGGCGCACGCGTTTGTTGGTGATAACTAACTGGCTATGCCTGCGTTCAATATCAAGCTGATACTGGGGCTTGAGCAGTTTGTCGACGTTTGGACTTAGCTTTGCATCGACTCGTCCGGAGACAGAGGAGTCTTCGAGCTGAAGCGTTTGCATCTGTGCTGGCTGAATGACCTGCTGAGATGCTGCCCGAAAACCATCATGCTGCTGAGCCTCAAGCGCTCCTCCCATCAGGCATACGCTGCTCACCGCTCCGGCGAGCACCTGACGCAATGGTCTGGTTCGAAGGCATTCGCACCATTTTTTCAGTGGAAAACCCAGACCTGCAATATCAGATGGCATTCGAAGTGCTCCTTCCGTGTCGCAACTTCGCGAACGACCGTTTATGGGCGCTCGCGTTCCATCACTCCTTTGCCCTGAACACAGGTGCCACAGATCCATGCGGCAATCGGCGAAGGGTGCCTCATTCACTGAACGGGCAAAGTGTAGAATTCAGCTTTGGTATCGACGTGAGACAAGCGCTCGGTGAATGCCGGGACGAACGTATATTGTTGTCTCGGCAACACCGGGACGGTTCAGCCGGTTGCGTAAAATAATCCGACGCTTCCCGATAAACATGGCTTTGCCGATGCGAATGAGAGTGTTGCCCCAACAAAACACGGAGCTGTTAGCTCAGACCCAAAGAACCCCGTCTTTTTCGGTGTGCGGCCTTCCGAACTTCATTGAAGCAGGGCGTCCGCGCTCTAAGCCGCTTCTCGATTAACAAAAAAAGCCGATTCCGCACAAAATGAGCGCCGGTCGTTTTATAGATCGGCAATTCTGTGCAGGACTGGCTTTGGAGTCTGGCAAAGGGGCAACGTCGGACTTCAAGGTTCCGCAAAAGGCAAAATGATAAAACTTCTCCCAGCCTCTCTGTTTTGACTCACCAAACGATGGTCACGTTTGTTGAGGGAGTTCCCGGGTGCGCCCATGGGCGTCGATAGCTATGGTAGGGATATCGATAATGAATGCCACCGCCATCCATATTGGGCAGGCCTTCATACCCACTCAGAAAACTTCCTGGGGCCGGACTTCCGGAGCGGGTATGCCCTGGACCGTAAATGCTGCCAGCCCCGTAGAAACTGCCCAGTTGCATCATTCCACCACCAACGCCACAGCAGATTGTCGCAACGGAGGTACACGCGCAGGCGTCTTCAACGGCCGGAGCAACGCTAATTGGTTGTGTAAACGCCGAAACGGGAGCGTTGTATGCAACCCGCGTGGATGAGTCACTGCAGTCACACGCTGCTCGACGTCCATGAAACAAATCACCAGCTATTCCCGGTGCGGCGACCAGAAGGAGGGCGGCCACTGTCAACAAAACACGAATTCCCAGTCTGTTCTTCATACCGTTAATGTCTCCCAGAAATTGTCGTACTGTCAAAGGGATGTCGACCCGTGGGAAATGACAGTGGTGACCACGGCAATCTGATCTACCCGATGTTTTCACAGTTGGGCGGAAGAATGCCTGATGGAACACGGGAAGTAAAGATTTGACGGTCGGAACGTTCGAGATGCGCATACGACGCTGACCTGAACGGCACGCCTGTTTCTTCAGCTTTGGAAGAAAATGATCACTGCGGATTGTCCGATGAAGACAATGATTCC
This sequence comes from Planctomycetaceae bacterium, assembly GCA_044235005.1. Classification (GTDB taxonomy): domain Bacteria; phylum Planctomycetota; class Planctomycetia; order Planctomycetales; family Planctomycetaceae; genus SXXK01. The sequence continues at coordinate 1,799 of JBIIIF010000329.1, forward strand.
ACACTGACCGTACGTTCCACGGAGCTGGCGCAACGGCAAATTTATCACTGTGTATTCGACCCTCGGAGGGATTCAATGCGTCGATCACTTGTCTTTGCCTTTGCCGTAACCCTGTTGAATACTGTTTCCGTGCAGGCGCAGGTTGGCATGCCGGGAATTCAGTACTCGAACACTGTTGCTGCCGGTGATGGAGTTCAGCTTTATCCCTATGACCAACAGGATCCGTGGATCCACGGTTACTTTCAACGCTACCCGGCCTACGGCGGATTCTCAAGCTTTCGCCCTTATAACTATCGGCACGTTTTCTCGCAGACTCAGATTGCCCAGGGCTGGGGGGCAGCACACGGGATGCCGTACTCACAGCAGTTCTGGAACAAGTATCGAACCAGTTACCTGGACCAAAACCTGCACTCTGAAGTGGCTCCAATGCCATACTCACCATCAAATGAATCACAGCCGCAGCCACTGATTCCACGTCCCGGAATGACAGTTTATCAGGCCAGTACTGTGCGACCAATCGGATACGAATCCGTTGCCAATCAGGTGGTCAATCAGGCACCAGGCCGTCCGGCGGCGCAGGACCCACGACCAGTGCATATATTTCCAAGTCGCTAGACGAAGGATCTATATTGTCTCCCCACCTGAAACGCTGCATGTTGAACTTGATTCAACATGCAGCGTTTCTTTTTTTTACACACAGTATGATCCCCTCTTTGACTCTGCAAACTACGAATTCTGCCGGGATCATCTCGCTGATGGGTTTATTGTGATGGACCAAGCACCGCTTTGCAGGCAATCACACGTTCGATCCGCTATCATGCTGGTTATCCCGGGCCCCGGGTTCTCCTGATCTTGGTTCACAAGGTTGATTGTGTGTCTCGTCAGAAACTTCAGAAGAACACCATTATCGGATTCTTCGCCAGCCTGCTGCTTTCCATCGTGAAGCTGGCGGCCGGTGTTCTTGGAAGATCCAGCGCGCTGGTCGCAGATGCTGTGGAATCGTTTGCAGATACGCTGGGATCCATGCTGGTGTGGCAAGCACTGCGAGTCGCCTCAAAGCCTGCCGATGAAGATCACCCATACGGCTATGGAAAAGCAGAAGCCCTCGCATCGCTTGGCGTTGGGGCAATGTTGGTTGTGGCGGCCTTCTACATCATTGTAAAAGCCTTTCACGAAATCGTCATTCCCCATCATCCGCCTGAGTCCTGGACACTGATTGTGCTGATCGTCATCATCGCGGTCAAAGAATTGCTGTTCCGTGTTGTGATGAAAGATGCGAATGAGTATGAGTCTGACGCTGCCAGAGCTGATGCATGGCACCATCGCTCTGATGCCATCACTTCCTCTGCCGCTCTGGTCGGAGTCAGCATCGCCGTCTGGGGGCCTCAGCTCACAGGCATCAATGGTCTCGTCATAGCCGATGAGGCGGCAGCAATTCTGGCCAGCGGCGTAATCCTGATCACGGCTCGACATCTGATCCGGCCCGCGTTAAGAGAACTTCTGGATGCCACCTCTCATGAACTGGCCGCGAAGGTGATTGCAGTTGCAGAAAGAGTCGATGGAGTCCGCTTCATTGAGAAAGTGCTTGTCCGAAAGAGTGGAGCCGGGTTTCACCTGGATATGCATGTTCAGGTCGATCCGGATCTCAGTATTCGAGCCGCACATTCTCTGGGTGGAAAAGTAAAAGCGACTCTTAGAGAAGAGCTGCCGGGACTTGTGACAGCGTTGATTCACGTCGAACCGTTCGAGTCCGAGGATAAATCGCCCCGTGGCTCTGATGTTGCTCCGAGCGACAAAACGACTGAGTGATTTCTACGGATGCCTGTGGCCAATGTGGGTTCGTTTATGCGACACGCAGCCGCGATTGAGGCGAACTTAAAAACATATCCTGCAGACCCCCCGGCTTCAATCTCCGCCACGCGGAGAATCCGATGGATTCAGACGCTATTCTTCTTCCAGGCGGCGTCCATCTCGTCCGCCACCGCTTCATACGTGACGATTGAATCATGCACATTCCAAACGTCATCAGGCTTCAGGTACAGCCGACGTCGATCGAGCCCTGAATCCATCGCTTCGGAATCCTGATCCTGCTTCTCTGCCGAAACAAGCAGGTACTGCTGTGATCGCAGAGCAGACCAGCCATCGCCAACCAAACGCAGCAGCCGATCGCTTTCTCCGTGGAAATCTCTCAGCATTGGCCGCAAGCTCTGCGGTCCTGTTGCCAGACTGACGGCATCCTTCGATTCAGCGTCTTCATCACCCGCTAACGGCGCGCCAGTCGGGGCTCGCATATGTTCATCTTGAGGTTCGCCCATCAGATAGTCAGTCAGAGTTGGCAGAAGATCAAAGCTCCCGGCCAGCTTTTGTAGTCGTCTGGTATGCCCCTTTCCGTCATCGATCCAGAGCGGAACATGAATCAGACTCTCCTCACAACCTCCGATAAATGGCGGACGAACAGTTCGTGCCGGACCACGCAGAGAAGAAACAATCAGAATCGGATAATCCGCAGGTTCGCCAAAGAATCGTTGGCGTAATTTTTCGATTTCTCCTGCGATCAACTCGGACCATGACGAGTCCTGATTCGAGCGGCCGTTGCGAACCTCAATCCATAGCAGATTGGCGTCCCGAATTCTCGAGTCAGCCACGACGCGTTCTGACAGCAACCCTCCCTCCTCCGCAGGAGAATTCAGTGAAATCTGAATTGAGGCTGCACCGGGTTCGCATCCCTTCAGCAGAGCCGAATCGGAATCAATATCCGCCCCCGGATCCACCTTGCCAAGTACAATACTGGCTATGCGAAAACCATGCTGTTTCAGCAACTGCAGAAAGGTCCGCAGGGTTTCTTCTCCACCCAGCACATCAGCGGTCGTGATACCGCTGCGAGCATCCTGAATCAGATACTGCTCGAAGAAAGCAGATCTCATATCGAGATCATCAAACGCTGTGAATGTCTTCTGCGCCGTCACCTCAGCCTTGTCAACTGCCAAACCATGATCGCCGGAAGCGAGCTTGTTTTCTTCCGTTCTGTCAGTGACTTTGGTTGCATCTTCCTGCACCAGTCCACCAGCACGCTCAAGCGGCAGGCTCTCGAACATGAGTACCCATACGGATCGACGATGCAGGCCCGGTTGTCTATTGAGCACTCAAGGATTCCATTTCACGAAACAGGGAATAGATCGAATAAGGCCATCTGAGCAGCCCGATGAAAAAATCGCCGCAGAACCACTCGCGTCAGTTTTCCAACATGGTCCGCAATTGAATCAAAGCCGGAATGAACGCATCAATTGTCTGCTCAACGGGCTCTTTTTCCTCAGTCTCACAACGGCTGAGAGCAGGTCGTAACTGCTGCCACTCTGCAATCACCTCATCGCATTTAAGGACAAGTGTTCCCTGATCGCGGCCGCTGTTAATCAACTGAGTCAGTTCACGACAGCGTTCTGAGAGACGCTGAATTTGATTGCCCAGAGCCACGTCCTGCTGCCCTGATCGACTCAGCCATCGTCGGACAATGAACTGAAGATGATCGGTCAGACCTTCCAGCGTCGCGGCCTGTCGTGAAAGGACTCTTCGATCAAACCTAACCACAACTCCGATCGCATCCTGCAAAAAATCAATCGACTGACTGACTCCTTCGATTCTGCGACGAATCTCCGGCGTTCGAATTGTCACCAGGTAGAATTCGAACAACTCCCAGCGTTCCTGAAGATAGAGCCAGGCTTCTCCAACCGCTGGCAACGCTTCTTTTCGAGTCATGACATCAGTCAGATTCTGAGCCGTACCGAACAACTCATCAGCAGCAGCCGGCAACGACCTGTTGTCGGTCAGAGACAGCATTTGTTCCAGTGTGATTGATCGATACAATTCAGTGAGTTCGCGTTCCAGAGTTTCTGCCATCTTCTGAACCATCGCCTGGTCAAAGCTGAATTCCAGTCGCAGCAACTGATGGATGGTTCTGTGTGTCTCCTGAATTCTGGCCGCTGTACGACTTATGGTGCGAGCGGAGTATTGATCCAGTTCCGGTCGCAGCACCTGCCAGGACTGAAACAGATTCCGATATTCGGCAACAACAGCCTGAAACTGTCCACCTCCAGCAGCGAGATTGGCAAACAACGTCACCTGATCCTGAAGCTTCCGAAGTCTGGCAAGGAGTCGACTCCGATCGGGAGACAAAGAACCGTTGTAGCTCACTTCATCTGTCAGCGTTCTTATGTCTGCTGACAAAACATCCGCTGCTCGAACCAGTTCACGCGTATTAAATTGGTCTCTGATCCCCAGAATCTGACAGGCCTGAGCATCCAACTGACTGATTCGCTCGGCTGTCTGTCGCAATGTTGCAGAACTGCTGCGTGTCGTACCGATCTGATGAGCAAGCGGCTTCCAGGTTTGGTCCATATTCTGAATCACGAGCTGCAGCGCCAGATGATTGTTCTCGCGGTCGGCTCGCTGCTGACCGGCTCGAACGATACCCTGAAACTGAATCACATCAGCGGTAAGACGCCGCAAATCCGGGTTTCGGCGTCCTTCTTCCGACACAACTGCTGATAATGCGTTCGTGTCCTGACTCATCGAGGCCAGTATTCTGCGAATCTGAATCATCTCAGGTGTCGCCTGAGTGGGCCGGGGGATCTCTCCGATGAGTGGCGGAACGGGCCTTCCCGGACCAAAGGACTCTCTTCCCTGACGTTCAAGCTGAGACTCAATCAGAGCCCTCAGCAAGTCTTTAGCAATCTCCTTGCCTGCTTCATTTCTTTGAGCCATCGCCGGCGTGCAACAAAAGGCCATGATGACAAACATGAGAATCAAAGACCGCCGCCACAACGTCTGATTTTCGCATCGATCAGAAAAACGCTGACTGATTGGCATCTTCATGAATCACTCCTTTTGATGAACGACAAAAATCCGTCTTCGACTGCATACACTCGAAATTTCCTGCCAGCTAGTTCGGCGCTGGGATTTCATATGCTGAGGGATCGTGTTTCACGGTTCGGCCTACACCATCCAACATCGCTGAGAGAGCACCAGATCAGGGCATCTCACAATTCAACAGTGTGTTGCTTCGGAAATCATAACGCCAGTTGGCTGTTTTCGGCAGCGAGCCGCATGGACGCCCAAAAACAAGG
>JBIIIF010000331.1:0-6884 GCA_044235005.1 Planctomycetaceae bacterium
CTACGCAAAAGATCCTTCAGGAAAAGCAGAAGGCCGTATCCTGAATCCTCGTGAACGACGAGGCAAAGTGGAAGTCATTGCCCTGCTGGGTGATCATCTGGCTGAAGCCCGAATCCTGCCGGATTCGCCAACAAATCGAGTGTCAGCGGACAATCCAATCACCAAGGGCGATTCCATCTTTTCATCTCTTTATGAGAAGGGCAAAAAGCTTGAGATTGCTGTGGTGGGGACTCTGCACTTCCATGGGAACCCATCCAGTGACCGAGAAGAATTTCGGCGCCTGGCGGCTGCGGCAGGAATTGACATCGTGCTTGAAGTTGATGATCAGGCCAACATGATCGGGCGTGACGGCGAAATGGTGTCAGCCGAAGAGATCCCGGATCGAATCAGCGCGAATACTCGTTTCCTTGTCGTGGGCAAGCGCGGCGACTCGACAACGGCAGATGAAGCACAACGCCTCATCTACGAAAAGACTGATTTACTGCAGACAAAACTGCTGGCGGCGGCTGAGAATAACGGTGTGTATGTTCTGAGCCTGGCCAGCTTCCTTGATCTTATGGGGTATTCCAGAAAACAACTGGTCAGTTCCCCCGGATTGATGTCTGAGCAGGAATAGAAATAGACGTTCTTTCAGTGATTGTGTCTGACGTTATTCGCGTTGCATTCCGATGCAGGCGAATCCAGTCAGTGGTTGAGAACCTGTAAGGCAGTCAGATGGCATCCAAAGACGGCAATGGTCTCCTGATTTCTCATGCAATCTTCGCTCTGCTTTCGGTAGGGCTGGGGGTTGCATGGTATTTCGCATGGCAACAAAGTGCTGATCTGCAGCGTGAGTTTGACGCGGCAAAGAAGGCCGAATCTGAGGCCAAGGGAACGATCGTCAACGTTCAGGGAGAAGTCACTTCACTTCGCGAACTGGTTGGGCGAACAGCAACTGGTGCGGCAGACGACACCGTTAATCGAGCTGTCACCGAATCACAGGCTCAAATCAATTCTTTGGCGGCCGATGGTTCTTCCTCCGGCAAGTCACTTGAAGGGGCGATGATCAGCAATGCCGTCGATCGCGAAATTCAGGTGGCCGCCAATGCCGATCGACAGGTTCAGCTTGCTGCAAAAACCAAAGAACTGGAAGATATCGTCGCAAGCCAGACCAAAGTGATTGCTGGTGTTCAGGCAACGCTGGCTCAGAAAGATCAGGAACTGACCGAGAAAGAGCGCATGCACAGTGAGCAACTGGCCCAGCGCACTCGTCAATTTGACGAAATTGCGGCCCAGTTGCTGCAGGTCGAAACGACATTCTCGAATGTTCAGGACGCGCACCGCAATGAGATGCTCGTTCTCGAGGACGAAAAGACCAATAACACCAAGGCTTTGAAAAGTCTCCGCAAGGAAAAAATGGAGATTGAGGATCTGAAGTTTGAGCGTCCCGACGGGACTTTGCTCTTTGTTGATCAGCAGTCTCAATTGTGTACGATCGACGTGGGGGCCGCTGACAATGTCCTCGTCGGCATGACATTCTCCGTCTACAGCAAGGATAATGGTGGCGTTGGCCGTCGGCAGGGTGATGGCGACATCAAAGGGAAAATTGAAGTCGTCGAGCTTATCGGCAGCAATGAAGCCAAAGCCAGGATCGTGAAGCAGAAACGCAGCGATCCCCCTGCGGCAGGAGATCCGATTTACTCTCCTTTGTTCTGGCCGGGGCAGAAGATTCAAATCGCTGTCGTCGGCCTGCTTGACTTCGATGGAAACCCGGGCACTGACCGCGAAGAGTTCAATCAGATCGTCAAAACCAGCGGCGCTGAAGTGGTTTTGCACGTGAATGATCTGGGTAAGCTGATCGGGAAGGATGGCGCGGAGTTAACGAAGTCTGACATTCCGAACAACCTCACTTCGTCGGTTCGATTTCTCGTTCGAGGTAACCTCGGAGACGAGAACACACAGGACAGTGCTCAACAGGCGATCTATATGAAGATTCGAGAATTAGCGCTGGAACTGGACGAAGAGGCCAAGGGGAACGGTGTCTACGTGATGGAACTGGATAAGTTCCTCGAATACGTTGGGTACACAAGCAAGAGTCTGGTCTATTCGCCTACGAAAGATTATCCCGCGTATCTTCCGAACGGTGCGAAGAGCCTCTCTGTGAACGGGGCATTAGGGTCTCGCGAAAGCTCCGGTGTCACATCGGGTGCGTTTTCAAAACGCCGTGGCAAGCCGATGGTTTCTCTGGGGCAGACGAGCAAGCTTTATTCGCAGCCTGATAAAGCTGAGTAAAGCCGGTTAAGACCAGAAGTGTCCAGAGTCAACGGGGCTCTCGCAAACCACCGGAATTTAGAAACGCGGCACAGGAACGACACTTCAGCAAATGGCCTGACCGCTCTTTGTTTTGCCAAACGAAACGCAGGAACTGCGGCACTCTGTAGTCAGGTGCCGCAGTTTCGTTTTCAGCCGGCCAGCGTAATTCAGTCGGCTGCTGCCGTTCAGCCCGCGGCAAGCCCCGCACTGAGTCTCCGCCTTAATATCACGGAAGCCTGTTTATCGCAAAAAGCTGCCGACATGCGTGTTGCCCATGAAGCCGAGGCAATAGGGCAATCGGTGCTCTATTGAGCATTTCCACAGGGGATTGCGCGAATCTGGCCGACGAACTGTCCGGCGGCTTTCGGAGCTGAAGCGGGGATTGCACCCGGTGTCGCTGCATTCTTGCGCAGATTCCAGCCGCTTGCAGTATACTCCCACAAAGCATAACCCATCGGTGCGCCGCGACCGATTGAACTGTGGGTGCCCATCGTAAGATCTCTGACTTCATTCACCATGTTGTGAATCCACTCTACGGAACCTCGGGAACAGCGTTCGTCTGCTTACTGATGTTATGGGAACAATCCCCCATACGCAAATAGCGAACAGACTAATCTTCTGGTCCGCGCCAAACCTCAGAGTGCTGAACCGGCCTATTTGAATTGTCTGCGTGTGTACGATCTACTGTGGAATTGAATGCCGTCTGAACAGAAATCACGGAAAACCTGCATGCGCCCGATCTTTGATCAGGATTCAGAAAATGCGGCCATCACGTTGGCTCGCATGTCTCTTACTGAAGATCTTCGTGACGTGGGCGATGTGACCTGCCTCGCCACAATTCCTCCGGATCTTCAAGCTACCGTTCGCATCGTCTCTCGGGAATCGGGCGTTGTCTCCGGCCTGCCTCTGATTCCAATTGTCTTTCATGAACTCTCAGGCGATGCCAGCTCTGTGCTTTCTGTGAGTCATGTGAATGATGGAGACAGGGTTCATCGTGGCACAGTGATGGCCTCTTTGACGGGCTCCGTTCGCACACTTCTGACCGGAGAGCGAACGATTCTGAACTTCATGACTCATCTCAGCGGCATCGCGTCGAGGACCGCTCAGTTTGTCGATACGATCGCTGGCACAAAGGCCTGTATCCTGGATACTCGAAAAACCTTGCCAGGCTACAGAGCCTTACAAAAATATGCGGTCAGATGCGGTGGCGGCACCAATCATCGTATGGGACTTTACGATGGCGTTCTGATCAAGGACAACCATTTGGCTGCTCGCGGAGACTCCGCCTGTGCCCAGGCCGTCGCAGACGCGCGACGATACATGGTCTCGACGGGGCGAAACACTTCGATCGAAATCGAAGTCGATACACTCGAACAACTGCTCGATGCTCTGAAAGAAAAACCTGAAATCGTGCTGCTCGACAATATGTCTCCCGCACAACTTCGACAGGCCGTTGCGTTGCGAGACGAGCACTGTCCAACAACTTTGCTGGAAGCCTCCGGCGGGATCACTCTGCAGACCGTGCGAAGCATAGCCGAGTCTGGCGTGGAACGAATCAGTATCGGCGGCCTGACGCATTCTTCTCCCGCTCTGGATCTGGGATTCGACTGGCCGTGGTAGATCCGGTTCCATCAGGGGAAACCGATTTCAATAACTGTCGAGCTTCCTCGATTTCGCTGGGCTCGGCAAAACGGCGTTTTCCTGAAGCAATGCCGACGATCGTGAACATGGTTCGCATGATAATGCAGACGTCTGCCGTTAGTGACCGGTGGCGGACATAAACAACTTCCAGTGCCAGTTTGATGGGCAATAGCTGATCGATATACGACTTCTCCGGGTCTGAATCATCCAGCAACAACTGCCCGTGAGTATAGTTGTAGAGACTTCCGTAACTCGCCAACCCCGGGCGAACCGTCAGCGTTTCATTGCCCAGCGGTCCGTAGTGTTTCGCAACGATCACAGGGTCTTCCGGACGAGGACCCACGATTGACATCTGGCCTATCAGAACGTTGAACAATTGCGGCAGCTCATCGATCTTTGTGGCTCGCAGAATTCGCCCGACGGGGAAAACTCTTGCATCATGAGTTCCGGTAATCACGCTGTGTGATTTCTGCACCACATGCATCGTGCGAAACTTGTACATCACAAAATCAGAGCCACCGCGGCCGGTGCGTCGCGCCTGATAAAGCACCGGCCCGGGACTCGTGATGCGAATCGCGATGGCCGCAACGAGGAACACCGGCGCGAGCATCAGGATCGCCAGAGTTGCGAAGAACACATCAAAGAGGCGTTTGACCATTTCGCAGTGTCCGTCGAACGGTCATAAAAATCTCCGCCGCTTCCATGCAGCACATGCTGCCAAACGCGGCCGCTCGATGACGCAGGGCTTCACAGGATCGAGGATGCGGAAATGGTCGCAGTTCGGGCTCGTAGCAGGCCATCGCTGCGATCTTGCGTTCAAGGCCGTTGCTGATATCCAGCCACGTATCCGGAATAAACGTCCGAGGATACGCCCACTCCGTGCTGCTGGCCGTATCGAATGTCAGCACGGTCTGCAGATAGGGCTCCTGAGGTCTCAGCGCCACCAATGCCGCTCGAAAGAGCACGTTGTGATCGTGATTGATGTCGCCACCATATTGACAGTAGACAACTCGCGGACGAATCTCCCGAACGATGGCTTCCAAAGGAGTGATTATGTCGGTCAGGCCAAACGTATCCATCCTCTGATCGGGGAACCCCAGAAATCGATAGTCCGCCACATTCAGCACTTTCATCGCCGCACTGGTGTAAGAAAACTGAGGCTGCCCGTTGGAACTGTCTTCGGCCGTGCGACCTTTTGTGGCGATCACAACCGTGACGGGATCGCCGGCATCTCGGTGCAACGCGATGGCTCCGCCACAGCCCAGAACCTCGTCGTCCGGATGAGCCGCGATGACCAGAACAGGAGTGTTACTCATGGGTCCAGACCTTTCCTGTCCAGTCGCAATCGCTCAAGTCAGTGCCTTTCAATACGGCGCCGTCGTCGGCTTCGATTTCCAGAACAATCACACATCCCGATCCGCACGCCACAAGCAGCCCACACGCGTCGGCCACCGGACTCACTACAGAACTAATCACTGTTCCCGCAACCTGGTCTTCCTGTGAGACCGCCGGGAGCAAAGCTGCCGACTGAATCGTCCAGCGTCGTCCGTCCAGAAAACTGAACGCACCGGGATAGGGTCGAGTTAACGCGCGGATGAAGTTATAGACGTTGACGGCCGACTGATGCCAGTCCAGCAAGCCATCAGTCGGACGTCGGCGAGGCAACAACGGCTCATCGGACGGCGGTTGCGGTTGTCCAGGACGTTCTCCCGCCAGCAGTCTCGGGAGCACTCGCTGGATCATCGCATGGTTTGACTCGGCCACCTTCTGATACAACGTCTCACAAGTGTCGTATGCAGAAATCGGGAACTCGACCTGGTCGATAATGCGTCCCTCGTCGACGTTGTCTGACAGCCAGATCAAAGAGTTACCAGTCGTCTTCTCGTCTCGAATAATGGCCCAGTTAATCGGCGCGCTGCCGCGATTGTCAGGCAACAGCGACGCATGAGCACCGATGGCTCCGATCCGCGCTGTCGTCAGCGCCGCGGAGCTGAGAATCTGACTCCAGCCAATCACCAGCAGCAGGTCAAGATTCATCTCCGACAGAAGCTGAATTGTTTGTTCATCGTTGATGTTGCGAACGCGATGCAGCGGCACGTTCCAGCCATTGAGGATGTCCGCGTATTCCGCTGTCGCACAACGTTTGGCCGCCGCGGGTTCATCCAGGGTAATGACCGCGACCAAAGGAACTCCCATATCGCGCAAACCCTGAAGCGCGGGGATGCCTTCCTGATGAAAACCAATCCAGGCGATGCGCAAAGACGTTGTCGAGAAACCACCGGACATGAAGCAACCGTGTTGAGAGACAGGCGTTTCGTGAATTTTGTGCGAACGATAGTGCAATCAAACGTTGATGAGAACCTGGTGCTTGCGGTGGTTGACAGGAAAGGCATTCTTGAATACTGGATTGGGGGACTTCTTCGTGGCCGTCCATTGGCCACCGAAGCCACCGAAACGCTTTCCCCAAGGCCATTTCCTGCCCCAATTCAGTATCAACGCTGAGAACTTCCGAGAATTGTGGGCCGAGATCCGCCTCAAATCACTGCCACAAAAACCGCCGATCCTGCTACACTTCCGCGGGTTGGGCGTGCTGACTTGACGTAGAGATTCGGCCTCGGTCGAGATCCTGCGGAAGAATAAAGACATTACAGAAGCCAAGTAACAAGTTCGAAACCAGTTGACGGAGATTATGTTTTATGAGTCCTGTGATTACCGCCGTTCATGCCCGTGAAATTCTGGACAGCCGAGGCAATCCGACGGTTGAAGTTGATATCCTGCTGGAAGACGGCACGATCGGCCGCGCTGCAGTACCAAGCGGTGCCAGCACGGGTGCTCACGAAGCTTGCGAACTACGTGACGTGGAAAACAAGTCTCGCTTCCTCGGCAAGGGTGTTCTGCAGGCCGTTGAAAACGTCAACGATGAAATCGCCGACATCCTCATCGACATGGAC
>JBIIIF010000332.1:0-6871 GCA_044235005.1 Planctomycetaceae bacterium
TTGAGGCACGGCGCGCTGAGGCAAGTGAATCATTGCGAACAGAAATCAGCTTTGCCGCCGTCTACACTCCACCAACGCGCCGCGGTTGATAGAATCCGCCCCCCGGTTGCCATCGAGAGCAGTTCCGCTGCCATCGAAAGCATCTCGTCTGGCGGTTGAGCACACGGCAGCAAAGGCGACTCAAACATTCGCCGAACTGATTTCAGCAATGGTCTCGGGCAAAGTTCGCCCACGGAGAATTTTCATGGCATTTGAAATGGAATTAAAAGCGGCTCTGGAAGCCGTTCGGCAGGCTGCCGTGGCATGCCGTTCGGTGCAGTCGTCGATTACGACTGAGTCGCTCGCCAAGAAAGACAATAGCCCCGTTACGGTCGCGGATTATGCAAGCCAGGCTCTGGTCTGCCGCGTTCTGCAGCAGCATTTTCCACAGGATCCGGTGATTGGCGAAGAAGGTGCGGCCGATTTGCGGCAGCCAGCCGGTGCAGAGTTTCTTCAGCGAGTTGTCGAAGAATGCGCAAAGGCCGGCGTGGAAGGCTCACCCGCCGAAGTCTGTGACTGGATCGATCGTGGCGGAGCATCCGAGTACAGCCCGCGTTTCTGGACTCTGGACCCTATCGACGGGACAAAGGGATTTCTTCGCAAAGAACAGTATGCCATCTCCCTGGCGCTGATTATTGATGGCGTGATCGAACTTGGCGCCCTGGGTTGTCCCAACATGCCGTCCGGAGATCCATCGTCACCCGACGGAGTCCTGGCGTGGGCCATTCGCGGTCAGGGAGCTTGGGCACAGCCTTTAAATCGCCCGGACCAGGCGGCAAAGAGGATTCAGGTTTCGTCCACCGATGTGACTTCAGAATTGCTGTTCTGCGAGTCCGTCGAATCCGGACACAGTTCGCATGATTGGTCTGGATTGATCGCCGGAGATCTGGGAATTCATAAAGAGCCGGTCCGCATGGACAGCCAGTGTAAGTATCTGGCGGTTGCTCGAGGCGATGCGGATCTGTACCTGCGGTTACCAACCCGAAAAGGTTATCAGGAAAAAATCTGGGATCACGCGGGCGGTGTGCTGCTCGTTCTGGAAGCCGGTGGTCAGGTGACGGACATCAAGGGGACCGCTGCGGATTTCAGTCATGGTTCCACTATGGCGGTGAACGAAGGCATGGTCGTAACGAACGGCAGGGTTCACTCTTCGGTCGTGGCGACCATCGACCGCCATGCGCCGAAATAACAATGAGCGGCAGTTTTTACCGAAGTGGTCTGGTTGTGCTTCTGGTGATTTTGTACAGTCCTGGTGCTTCGGGGGTTTTGGACCGCCGGCAATGTCGTTCGAAAAGGCAATTGATTCCGATGCAGGGAGGCATGGATGTCGACGATTCGTTTTTTGCATACCGATCATTTACGTCTGGCATCCCCGGTTGCAGGATTGTCTGATAGTCCCGACTGGTTGCGTAAAGTGGCTTCGTCCGCAGTTCGCACAGCGGTTGTGAACGTGATTGAAGCGGCCATTGCAGGTCGCTGCCAGTTCCTTGTCGTTGCGGGACGACTCACAGAATCCGATCAGGATCTGGACCTCGCTCTTGCCTGGCTGATGTCTCATGCGACATCACTTCGTGAACATGGAGTTCGGCTGGTACTGGCTGGTTATCCCGCCTCCGAACATTCCGCATTGCGTTGTCTGGATGCAATCCTGCTGTCCCCCGGGCAGCGAATGGATGTCTGGAATTCAGCATCTGGCACGACAGAGTGGATGGTCAATTCGCGCCTTGTCCCCGCGCGTTCGGGAGCACTGGGGATTGAGTTCGCAGGCGTGGAATCGGTTCGTCCGTTATCGGATTTGGCTTACGTTGTGGTGCCATCCACGTTGCCTTCGTCGACAGCAAACTCATTTGACGGGGTTGCGGTCGCTCATGATCGACATTTGCGAATGTCTGCGGGCAGCCCGCAGTCGCTGGGGCCGGCTGAGAGAGGTCATTTCGGGTGTCAGTTGGTGGAAGCGGATCTGCATCGTCAGGCGATCACGTCACGTTTCTGCTCGACAGACGTCATTCGCTTTTCTCAGGAACTGATCTCCTTCCCGGCCGGTATGCCTGCGTCGCAATTGTGTAAAACATTATGTGAGCGAAGTCGAGCGATCGGGACTTCCGGTCGGTGTACGACGGTTGTGGAATGGGTGATCGACGGGCATCTCAGCATGACGTCTGCCGCCGCCAAGTCGCTGTGTGAAATCGATTTGCTGCGAGATCTCCGAGTCGGTCTGAACGCCGGGCATTCGGGAGCCTGGCCGTGCCGCATTCGTTTCTCGGACAACAGTTCGGTGGATGTTGCCGGGCATCATTCGGCGGTGGCCAATGAATTCTCAGCTGTTGTTCGCGAACGCTTAAGGCGAGAATCTTCGCGACGCAGCATGACCGACCCCCATGTCATTGGTTTGCCACTGGGCTGCGGCAGTGAAGCTGCGGTGGGGCTTGATCTGCTGAGACGAGTAGCCTGATTCACATCGGGCAGGAACAGGAAAACTCTGAGGCTCTTTTTTGATCCGTTGAAATTCGGGATAAAACAATGCAACTGACGGATGTGCGAATTGATCGATTCGGATCGCTGTGGAATACAGCCGTGGACAATCTTTCTCGACGAATCACGGTCTTGTACGGTGCTCACGATTCCGGTAAGTCGACTTTCGTCAGGTTCCTGCGGGAGTTGTTGTGGGGCTCCCCCCGAAGCTTCAATGCGGACGTGCCGCGGACGAATTCAGAGTCCGGAATGATTCGCGTGTCGTCCGGCGCAGGAGTGAGGAATGTTCGCCGCTCGTGGGCTCCTTCGGGCTTGCAGCAGTTCATCGTGACTGACGAACAGGATCGCTCCGAGTTCGTGGTGCAGGACAATCAGTTGCCCGCGTGGGTTACGGCGGATGTCTATCGTGAAGTCTTTGCTCCGGGGTTTGAAGAAGCCGCTCGCTTCGGCAGCCTGACACGTTTATGCCTCGAGACTCGCTCCGCGACCGATGTCAGTGATATCGAATTCAGACAATCGGAAGCGGCCTTGCTGCAGACCGTGCGAGATCGTGACGGCAACGGCGTGCAGGGTGGCGTCGTTCATCATATCTCCGAATTGCGTCGTCGTCAGGGCGAACTGCAGAGTGAGATTGCTCTGTTGCGAAAGCCAGCGGCCGATCTTCCCGGGCGCATCGAACAACTGCTTCGCGAAATTGAAACACTGACCGTTTCGATCGACCGAACTGATCTTCGTCTTCGCGAGATTGATGCAGAGATTGCTCGCCTGGAACTTCTGCTGCCCGAGATTCGTCGGCGAAATGTACTGCCACTGAATCGCTTGAAACTGGAGGAAGATATTCGTGCCCTGACGACTCGCCTGGATCGCTGGAAAGAGATTCGGACTCAAATTTCACGGGAAGTTGATGCACGACGCGTCGCCGGTAGCCAGACATCGGCTGCCGATGAAGATGTGCGATCAATTCGGGCGATTGTGTCTCGACTGGAAGATCGCGTTACGGTTCTCACTGACCGCCTGAATGCTCCAGGTTCGGTGGTATTCGAATCTGGTCGCGATGCTGATCTGGCTCGGATCATTCGCGGTGAAGTCGCGGCATTGTGCCGATACCTGGGCCATCATGAAAAAAGCGTCGCCGGACACTTCAGCGCACAGGAACTCAGAATTGCCGAGCGGACTCTGACCGAAGCGACAGAGATGGAGCGTTTGCTGGAGCAGCAGATTGCTTCGCTGCGAGCAGATCTGGCTCGTTCAGAGAACATCCTTGTGGAATCCGTTAACCCGCAGATGCATGTCGCATGCGATTTTGTCGGGCACCGTGAATCCTTGGGCAGCGGACTGTTGGCCGGGACGGAACTTCGATCGGCCGCAGAGATTGAGAACCAGCTGCAGCAATTGCGTGCGGAGCGGTCTCGGTTGATCTCTGAACGGGCTGTCGCTGACGGTGAACGAACCTCAAAGCGATCTTTGCTGGAGCGACTTCGACTGGAGCTTGCCGGAGCCGCCAGCCTCGAACAGCTCGACGCACTTCGCGCTCAGATTGCGGGATTGGATGCAGAGATAGCTCTGCTGGAAGATCAGCGCCGACAGCTTGATCGAGCTGAGGTGAGCTTGCGGGAAGTCATGGAACGACTCAAAGGTCGCAATCAATCGCGAGTTTTCGAACTGGCTTCACTGTATGCTCAACGACTTAGCCTGGGCGAAGTGCAGCGTGTTTCCGCGGTACAGCCGGACCGATTGCTGCTGAATACTCTGCATCACATTGATCCACAAACTCCCGGCCAGTTGAGTCAGGAGACTCGCGACGCTGCGGCACTCGCTCTTCGCCTTGCGTTGATTCAGGTTCGCCGAGAAACGCACGGTCATGTTCCGCTGATTCTGGATGAGGTGCTTATTCCCGCTGAGGAAGGTCGTCTGACGGCTGCAGCACGATTGCTGTCGGAGCTGGCTCAGGCTGGCCAGCAGGTCATCGTGTTAACAAGTCGGAAGGATGCTCGCGACGTTTTTGCTCGAATGGACGCCGATGTTCGGCCCTTTGCGTCGCGTATTGAAGTGCCCGTCGTTCTGCCTCCGGAGCCGCCTGCTCCGTTGCATGCTTACGTTGAACCTGTCGTCGAAGTAAAGCGCCCGATGGTCGAGCCGATCGTTTATCTTCAGCCCGCGCCAGTAGAACCAGTTGCTGCAACACCAACGAACTGGCTGTTCTACCTGGAGGTCGATCACGGTGTTGAAGATCTGGCGGGGATTACGCTTGGCGAACTGGAGGCTCTGCGGTCGGCTGGAGTCCTTACGATTGATGATCTGCTGAGCCGCACTGTTCCACAACTCGAAGAAGCCGCTCGACACAAAGGATTCCTGCTGTCCGTCGATCGGCTGCATGCACTGCGTGGTCAGGCCGAATTGACGACTCGCGTCCCGATGTTGCGTCGCAGCGACGCCGCGTTGTTGTTCGCATCCGGCATTACAACCGTTGAAGAACTCAGCCGACTGCGACCGGAAACGGTCTACGATCGAGTGAGCGATTTTCAGCGTTCTGAGGCGGGAAGTCGCTTCCGACGCGGCGGGCGATTGATTGATCGCCAGCAGTCCATCAATTGGGCACGGTTTGGTCAGTTCGCTCGTTCGCTCGACGACGCCCGGCAAAGTCGTAGTCGCTTTTCCGTGAAATCAACACCGCGTAGTCTGGCTCACGCGGCTGTCGACGGAGCCGTCGCAACGGCTGCTTCTCCGGAAGGTGATACGCTTCGACTTCGCAAACGCAAGCGGGTTGTGGGAGACTTGAACTCTGACGAACGTCGAGCTCGTCGCGAAGCACGTCGGAAACGACAGGTCTCACGGCAGAGAAGTGCAGAGCCAGTCGCTGTTAATGAAGATTCCGTTCCAGCCGAGCGAACGGGCGGAATGCGTTTCTTTCTGAGCCGTACCAGCGAAGTGGAAAAGGCGCCTTCGATTGGTCCTCGAACGGCTCAAATGATGGAATCGATTGGCGTTCGCACGATTGAAGATCTGCTGAGCATGGCCCCGGATCGACTGGCGGAGAAACTGAATCATCGCCGCATTACGCCGTCCGTTATTCAGCAGTGGCAGGCTCAGTCACGGCTGATGTGTCAGATTCCGGAACTGCGAGGCCATGACGCTCAGATTCTGGTGGCCTGTCGCATTACGACGCCGGAGAACCTGGCGTCTGCAAAACCAGCCGAACTCTTTGCTGTTGTGGAGCCATTCTCCAGAAGCAAAGAAGGCGAACGAATCATTCGCAATGGCCGCAAGCCGGATCTGGCGGAAGTGACAGAGTGGATTCAATGGGCCGCGAATGCTCGGTCATTGAAGGCTGCGTAAAAAGCAATCGGTGTGCCTGCGTTCGCTAAGGCTCACTTGTCACACCCTACAGGAATTTTTCGGTTTTGTAGGGTGTGACAAGTTCGCCCTGGCGAACGCTGGCACACCAACCACAGGAATGATCTCGAGCCAATTCCGGGGCTGTGACTGTTCGGACCACGCACCTACTTTTTCTTGCGTTCAATCTTGCCGAACATATGCCCGCCAACAGGGCCGTGTTGCCAGGTTCCGGCGTATCGATCTTCATAGAAAAGCACTCTGGCAGAAAAGCCTTCGCCAAGTCCTGGCAGACTGGCATTTGTCAGCGTGACCATCGGCGTATCGCCCGCCCATTCCATCGGGACTGTGATCGGCAGTTTAGTGTCCAGTTTGCCGTACTTTACCCGAGCGGTGAAAATCCAGAGATTGTCATTGGCCTTGGCAACGCTTTCGATTTCGTAACGCTCGGCCTTCAATGGTTCTCCATCGTCTTTACCGTCAATGGTGAAAGAGCCGACGAGAACGCAATTCTCCATCGACTTTGAGAACGCTTCCTCGCGAGCATCTGCCTTGGATTCCTCGCTGCCGTGAAGCAGCGACGAGGGCACAAGGCAGGAGGCAATAAAGGTGAAAACCAACAAGGAACCGGCCGTAAGCTTTTTCATTGAATTTCTCCGGGAGATGAACTGGTTTGCGCTGAACAATTGACGACTGCGACGGAACCTGTTTGACTTCGTGGCATGATACGCGTTACTCGGTGAGTCGTACATGGTTGAGCAGATCAACGTTTCTGCAGCGTGGCGTTATGCGAGAATGTTCGAGACGCCACAAGGATATTTTAGGGGTCTCGAGTGAATTGAGCGGCTTCAGTTTCGACAGAAAGATTAAGGACCGAAGGATTAACGACAAGAATCGCGATTGGTCTTCAGCTCATCTTTCGGTCCCTAATTTTTCGGTCGAATGCGTTTCCGCTGTGTGCAGAGTTGATTGAACTTCGAGCGATGTTTCTCGAAAGAAGAGAGTGTTGCTGGCGCCAATTCGAACA
>JBIIIF010000333.1:0-6858 GCA_044235005.1 Planctomycetaceae bacterium
GAAGGCGGAATGATGGGCGGCGCCTTTTCGTCGCCTGTCCTTGCAGAAGTCGCGGGGATCCGGCAATTGGTCGTTCAGACGCGGGCAAGATTGTGCGGAGTCGATCCAGACAAAGGCACGGAACTTTGGACCATCGATATTCCATCTTTTCGAGACATGAACATTCTCACACCAACCGTGATTGGCAATCGTATCTTCACCAGCAGCTACGGCGGTGGCGCAACACTATATGAGGTCAAGAAAGCCGCTCCAGGATCGGCAACCGAGTTTGAAGTTCAGCAACTCTGGAAGAACACCACAGAAGCGTACATGTCTTCTCCGGTTGTCATCGACGAAAAGATCTACCTGCATCTCCGCAATAAGCGTTTTAGTTGCATTGAACCTCAGAGCGGTGAGTCGCTCTGGCGAACGACTCCCTTTGGCGATTACTGGAGCATCGTCTCCAACGGATCGAAGCTCCTCGCGCTGGATTCAGCCGGTGATCTGATCTTGATCAATGCCAACCCCACTGAGTATTCCCAACTGTCGTCTCGACACGTCAGCGACGCATCTACATGGGCCCATCTGGCCGTGGCAGATGATCAGGTCTTCGTGCGTGCTCTGGATGCGTTGATTGTTTATCGCTGGAAGTAGTCTGCCTCTCAGGAAGAAGCCTACCTCTCAAAGTAGCGTCACGGCGCAAGCCGTACGGTGAGTGCCGGAATCTTGCGATTATTCACGAACTGGTCCTGCACTCTGCCGCAGATAGCTGCACGCGTTTGGGCAGCAGCGTGGAAAAGATTTAGCTGAGGTTGTGTCATGAACGGGTACCGGCCGGTTCACACCGGCCGCTCGCCTGGGTGGTCGGTTATTTGCAGGCCGCGGCCTTATTCCAACATCGAACGCGTTTAACAAAAAATGGCCGTGATCAGTTTGACCTGACCACGGCCATGAGGGCTTCAGAGTTGTCCTGAACTGCGAACGGTGGATGCTGTGCGAGACAGTCGAGGATCGAGTCATGTTAAACATGCACTCTTATTGATCCGGGTCTACGCGGTTGGTTTGAGATCTCCGTCGGGGTTACAGAGGACAGGTCTGAAATGACCGGGTCGTCTTTCGACGGCCAAGCTTCCTTACGCAGTTTAATCGGCGATCGTTATTCGTTCCTACAGGAAGATTGCCGCCAACTCCGTTATTCTTGAATGGCACGATGTTTGCCATTTCGACTGAAAGCCGCTGATTCAACTACTTCAACCGCTCCATGGCTGCTTTCAGATCATTCAGATCCGCCTCACTGTTTTCCGGATACTTCATATCGGCCAGCCACCAATCTTCGGTGAAACTCGCTGACTCCCCGGGCTGCAATCGCTCACGTGGTCCGATCGGCTCCAGTTCAATCATGTCGCCATCCGGATACCAAACGGAAACGGTCAGTCCGGCGGCTTCGTTGTAAACTCGATCTGGAAACGTCCTGAATCTTTTCAGGAACAGCAGATCATTGGGGGCCAAATACGCAATCGCGCCGGCATAACTGTCGAAGCCCAGTTTCGGTTTTCGCGGAGCCTTCAGGATCTCAAGAAATCCTTCACGCACGCGAATGTTTGGATCTTCGGGCTTCATATTGATCAGCGAACCTTCTTCATACATCACATAGCTGTTAGGAAATCGACTGGGCTGAGTTAGTGGAATCAGACAGATTCCCTTACCCACAGCAAACGTGCGACTCCAATGACACCATTCGGTTGTGCTGTTCGAAATGTTATGAATCGTCTGAGTACACGAGAGCTTTGTGGTCGACGCATCCAGCACAAAGTCACGGACGAGCCTTGTCCCGGTCGACGAATCATCCGGACTTGTCAGACGTGCATGACGAGGTCCGATGATCTCGCCCTTCCACGCTCCACTCCACAGGATTTTTCTCTGCGGAATCACCAACTCCGGCCCAATGTCAAAGCGGCCAGCAGAACCCTGAGGCGGATCGCCAGGCTTCCACGATTTCTCCGCATCCGAAAGATACAGACTGTTCTTACCCTTCAATGAGTACTCCAGCACTCTGCCGCCAACCTCTGGACAAAGCACAACCTTGACCGATGCGTTTGTCAGCTCGATGGCCGAGTTGTATCCGAAGTAAGTGATGACCTTCGCGCCTTCGAAATCCGCTCCGGCCGCGAGGACATTGAACGATGCCAGAAAAACACTGGCTAAAACGATCGATCGAATCATGAGTGGTCCTGTGTGGGTTGAGTTCCATTCTGAATCGTCCCAGAAGGCCAATGCCATCTGCCAAACGAACTGGGATGGTCGCAGAATGTCACTCGGGAGCAAGAGTCAGAAGCTATTGAGCGTTTAACTGGACAGCGCCATATTGCTCCCTCTCCCCCAATTTTTTGCGGATGCAGCGGGGTGTCACATGGTAGCGTTCATGCAAAAATTGGGGGAGAGGGCTGGGGTGAGGGGGCCGTTTCAGCACGCTGCGTTCTACGAAAGCCCCCTCATCCGACCTATCGGCCACCTTCTCCCTCTGAGGGGGAGAAGGGACTCATCATTCAGGCCGAAGCCATTCCAGACGAACAAACTCAGGAGCAGGACCGCGCCATGGAGAGGATTGCTTCCCTCGGCCATCTTTGAAGCCTGCACACATCCCAAGCAGATCCAGTTGAGACCATGACTTCAGCGGACCGTCACTGTCCTTCAAACCTTGAAAGTCACTCAACTCGAAAACGATTTCCTGCTCCCCTGCACTGCCCTGAATTTCTCGCGTACACACGAATGTTCGCCGGGGACCTCGGTAGTTTCTCCATTCGTTCTCAACCAGCACAACGGAAAAATGATTCGTCTCTGGCATCTTTAAAGTCAAACGCAGCCGATCGCCTTCAGTACCTCGCCAGAACGGATCACTCACTTTGCGCGTCCAAAGTTCGCGGAGACTGACATGCCCACCGTTGAGTTCATACCAATCTTTGAATCCGTTTGAGAAATCGTCGATGACGTTCCCAGCTGCGGCCGTAATCAAGGGCTTCTCATTCTGCAGCGTTTGCGGTGTGATTGCCTGTAACTTGCTGCTCAGGCAGAACTGTCGAATGGGCTCACTCATCCCCGGAATCTGCTTCATCGACTCGTCCTTCGGTAATCTGTAGTACACATTACTGAAGACAAACAGCGGAAGATCCAGCGAGTGCAACGGCAACTGAGCTTCAAAGTCGTCGCCATTGCGAATCACCTCGGCACTCCGCCAGAACCGAGCTCGAGGATCCGGATCCACGCTGTAGAAAATCTCACATCGTTCGACCGGCCATGAGTGATCCGGAGCCACCTGGATCGAAGGGACCTCCTGAGCCTGCAGGGTCAGTTCGGTTTCCGGAGTCTCCGGAAGCGAAGGGGCATCTTTCAGATAATGGTCCAGCCACAACAGCATGGTCACGGCGACTTCGGGCGAGAGTCGATGATTGTGATGCGGTGTCCACGCGTAACGAGTCGGCTGATTCTGTATCAACTCGTTGGTTCGATAAACATCGTCCATCCAGCCATGAAAATCATTCGTCGCACTGCGATGCAAAACAGGACACTGAATCAATGGGGCGTAACTTTCAAAGCTGAGTGTTCGACGAAAGACATCGGGATCTCCGCGAACATGCTCCTGCTGACCCACGCCTCCATCCAGAAACTCATGCTTCTCCCAGCGCCATCCCTGACCTCCGACGGCCGGAACTGCAGCTTTGACTCGATTATCCGTACCGGCAACATACATGGTGAGGTTACCTCCCATAGAGAAGCCATGCACTCCCAGCCGCTCAGCATCAACTTCCGGCTGCTGTTCCAGAAACGTCAGGCCTCGACGGCATCCCAGCGTCAACAGATACCAGTTGTTGTTCTTCGGATGCTCGACGTCCTCAAAGTATTGTTCTGGGCCAGGCAACATGCTGGAGTAACTGGCGACGTTGAGCTGCGTAGGATCGACCGCTCCCCAATCTGTGTTTGGTTCGTTTTCCTTTGCCCCTTCCACGGAGTTGATCGGAGCCTGGCCATTTCCCGAGCCGCCCCAGTTCACCGACAGCCCTGCGTACCCACGAGCAACCAGGAGTTTGACTTCGCTGAGCGATCCACGCTGACCACCTCCATGAATATGCATGACTCCGGGGAACTTCTGCCCGGCCGACTTCGGAAACCCATAGATCGCCGTCATTCGAGCCGGCTGGCCCCTGAACGTCCCGACGAGAAATCTGACATGGCGAAAGACACCGTCGTCTTCCTGCCATTCACGAATAATCTCCGTCTCAAGAGGATCCTGTCGAGGGTCAAAGTCGGCCCAAAGCTCCTGAACACTTGCTGGCTGTTGAGCAATCGTGGGCTGACACAAGATTAACGAAAGAAACGCAAACAACAGAAATCGACGCATGGAAACTCTTTCGCTATCAATAGTTCGTTGGCCAACGATTAAGTCATGAAGGCAGCCACAGCGTTTATGACGAACTGAACATGGCGAAAACGATCCGTTCGATTTTTCACGGACCGTAACACTCGTCGACACGCTTTCACTTACGTACTCTAATCAACACGGGCGCAAGACGATGAGTTTCAATGCCGTCCGAGTCAAAAGTTTTATCACACACTGACTGATTCAATTCGCGGCTCTGTATTTTCGGAAGTGGAACATGCAACGCCGACAATTCCTTCGCTCTTCCGCCGCAGGACTCTTCACAATCACCGGAAGCCGGTGCTTGTCGGCTCAGGAATCTCAGGCACCTCATATCCTGCTGCGATCTTCGTGGCAGGTCGTGAATATCGGCGATATCGCGCATACGCCAGGGGTATTGGCACTGATTGAAAAGTATCTCCCGGAAGCTGAAGTCATCCTGTGGGCCTCACGTGATCTCAGCGCTGAGGTTGCGGCGATGGAACATCACCGTTTTCCGAAACTGAAGATCGTAAAAGGGACCATCAAGGCTGACGGTTCTGCTTCGAACCCCGAACTTGCCCAAGCCGTTGCCTGGTCGGACTTTCTGCTGCATGGTTCCGGGCCTTCACTGGTCGCCGCAAAAGATGTGGACGCATACGTTAAACATACCGGCAAGCCCTTCGGTGTTTATGGCATTACACACGGCTCGTTTCTGTCAGGCGATGACAAATCACTGCTCAGCAAAGCACAGTTCGTCTACTTTCGAGACTCGGTATCGCTTGCGCGGGCAAAAGAAGAAGGCGTGGCCTGCCCGGTTATGGAGTTCGCACCGGACGGAGCATTCGCGTGTGATCTGAGAGATGACGCGCAGGCCCTGGAGTTCCTTCAGGCCAATCAACTCGAGGAGGGAAAGTTTCTCTGCTGCCTGTCTCGCCTGAGATACACGCCGTACTGGAGCATCCCTGGCAGCAAACGTCCATATGACGAGAAACGACACGCTCGCAATGAAGCCATGAAGGAACATGATCACGCTCCGATACGAGAAGCGATTATCTCCGTGATCCGCGAAACAGATCTAAAGATTCTGTTGTGTCCGGAAGACATGACGCAAATGGCTGTCGGCAAAGAAATGCTTTTCGACAAACTGCCGGACGATGTGAAACCACGAGTTGTCTGGAAAGAGAAATTCTGGCTCACGGACATGGCGCTCAGCGTTTACGTTCGCAGCGCGGGGCTCTTTGGGAGTGAGATGCATTCGCCGATCATGGCCGTCGGGAACGGCATCCCGGCCATCGTGTGTCGATTCGAAGAACAAACCAGCAAAGGCTTCATGTGGCGTGATATTGGACTGGGAAACTGGCTGTTTGACTTCGACAAAGAAGAAGACTGCAGCAAACTTCCGGCCGCGGCTCTGGCAATGGCGAAAGATCCCACAGCGGCCCGCGCACGTACTCAGAGAGCTCGCGAATTCGTCATGCAGCGTCAATCAGAAACGATGCTGACACTCAAAAGCACGTTAACAAAGTAATGTCGCGAGGAGAGAACATGATCCCTGTCGGGTTTCTGACTTCTCAGTAGTCAAGGTCATCTTCATCCGCATCTTCAATGACGGCCTTCTCCATGAATTCCGTCAGGCTCGGGGCAACGACTTTGACTTCTCCGGACTTCGAATAGTCCGGGCAGAACTTCCAGACTGAGTATCCCTCGTCCGGATTCACAACCAGAAAATCTTCGTTGTCCGTAGCGAGGACCAAACAGCGTTCCAGCTTCTCATACGGGAACGGCTTGCCGGCAGGTCCCTTTGCGGCGGCGAGCCCCATCGACCGGTACATGGCCACAAAGCCAACCATCATTCCAATATGAGTCGACGTGATCTTGTTGACTCGCGTCGTCTCCTGCAGTTCTTCTTCTGTCCAGAACTGCCATTCATTCTTTTGGAATCGGACAACATGCAACTCAGGAAGCTTTCTCAGCCACTGCAGGTATTCGGAGGGTAAAGCAGGATTGCCGTGCGTCATGCTGATTGTTCCATTGCACAGATTGTAGTCTCATCCGACAGATTCGGTGTCCTCTTCCGAATCTCACCGCTGGCCCGCAAAACCTCTATCGTGTTTTACTCAGCAACACTATTTCTGGGCGAATAGAGATTCCTTTGGAGCCGTGTAGCGAATTGCGAGATGCGGAGTTTCCAAACGTACCTGCCCTTTGCCAACCGATTGGACCCCGGCTTCCACAAGTCCCGTTGTCAGGAGAGTTCGTTCAAGGGGACAGGGCGATTTTCCCTTGATAAACGTGGCTTCCGCCTTCGCCATGAGTTCTGCGGAATACATGACGTTCGGTACGGGCGGCAGATAAAAGAGCGTGGAGAGCGGCTTGGACTCATTCTTCAATTTCGCGGCAAACGTAAAGTCACCGACGAGCCCATTCATCAGCAGCATCGTCGCTTTTGTACCGTCGACATATTCGATGCGGTAAGCCACGGG
>JBIIIF010000090.1:0-22445 GCA_044235005.1 Planctomycetaceae bacterium
GAACTTGTTCAGGTCGGTTTGTTCAATATCCTTGAAGAACGAGACGTACAGATTCGCGGTTACCCCATTCAGTTTGATCTGGATGTGATGATTCTGTTTTCTGCCAATCCGGCGACCTATAACCGCAGCGGAAAGGTCATCCCGCAGTTAAAGGACCGAATCGGAAGTCTGATTCAAACTCACTATCCGCAGGATCGTGATGCCGGGATTCAGATCATGGAGCAGGAGTGTGACGTTCCGCTCGATGGCGACTTCTCTGTCGTTGTGCCTTACTTCATGAAGCAGATCATCGAAGAGATCAGCCGCAGCGCAAGGAAAAGTCGCTACATCGATCAGACATCGGGTGTCAGTGCCAGATTCAGCATTGCCAACTATCAGACGATGATCGCGAGTGCTCGTCGCAGAGGTGCGGTGCTGGGTGAAAAGCCGGCAGTACCCCGCATCAGTGATCTCGGACATCTGTATTCGTCATCCCTTGGAAAGCTTGAGATCGATCTGATGAGCAGTCATCAGATGAGCGAGCGTCAGGTTCTGGACGCCGTCATCGCCGAAGCCGTAAAGAATGTATTCGCGGAATACGTCGAGCAGCATGGGCTCGAAGCGATTTCTCAGATCTTTGCCAAAGGCGTCAAGATTGAAGTCGGCGATATGCTACCCAGCGATCACTATGAAACGCTGTTGAAGCGCGTCCCACCGATCTGGGACAAGGCCTTTGAACTCAACGCCTCGGAGAATTCTGCAGTCCGAGCCTCCTGCGTTGAGTTTGTCCTCGCGGGCCTTTATGCGACAGATCGTATCAGCCGTGCCCAGCGTCATGGAGTCGTCACGTACGAGATCGGCTGACCAATAATGCTGCGACACCTGCCAAAACGTGGTTTCCCACAACGATGCCGTTTTCTCGCAGCCAAATGAAGCAACTTCGTGATCAACGATTCCGTTACTCATTGTTCAGAAACCCTGGCGACGTGAGACCCCGCTGAGAATTGCCGTATTGGTGCGGGTCAGAGTAACGGTCCAGTGGTCCAGCCACGCATCCGACAGACCGCTCGTCATCAATTTCATCCAAGTTCGCACATAAATCGCGGCTGGTAACTTCGAATCATTCGAATGAATCCGAACCTTGGCAGCGGTCCCGGTCACATCTTTCGCAGTGCGTTGTCGTATTCAGTGAGGCAGGAGAGTCGCCCATTTTGGCGCTGGAAGCCTTAGGCCGCGTAGTTCGAAGCCACATGAAATGTTTGTTGTTTTTTCACCGGTCCCTTGTACGGTCGTTGCACGTTGATTAATTGTTCGGACTGCGTGTCACATACGTAGAGAACTCACTGACCTCAATAGCAGGTATATGAAACGAGCTTGCCCACTCGTCATTCGTACCTTCAGCCCTACTTTACCGGGCACCACTGGCGTCGAAGACGCAGTCTGCGAAATGGGGGGGGGGGCCGGCAAGGTTAGAGAGCCTTGAGGACAGAACCTTACTTTCTGCAGACGGTTCAATGGCGTTTACGGAACCCGTCGACCAGATGGTCACTTCCGCAACCGATGCGGCGTCCGTTGGGGTGACTGAACAGCAATAGCAGCTGACCGACGCCTACACCGCCTTTGTGGCACAGTCTGCAGGATTCTACGCAGAACCGGATTACGCAGCGGCGGTCGAAACGAGTCCTGTGGCCAGCTTGATTGCCCCATTTCAGGATGAAATGCAGGACGCCGCGAATCAAAATCAGAATTACACTCAGCAGTCACAGCAGCAACTATCCGCCGGGGAGCAGCAATCCCAGACGGTGACTCAACAGAATGTCCCGCCCGAAGCACAGGCGGCCACTGCGAGCAATAACACTGGATCCCTCTTCGGCGGTGTAAGCTCAACCAACTATGCCGACATGATGTTGCAATCAAGCGGCAGCTCTGGCGATCCGGAGCCGGGAACGACTCCTGAAGACGATGCTGAAGATCCATTAGACCCGCGAATGCAATGGACACCGCTGCAATTCCCTGGTGACGTACAGTTTGCAGGAATGGTTTTGCCTGCAGAAAGTTCGCTTGGGGACCTAAGTCAGATTTCGCCTGAGAATAGCTCCAGCTTTACGAACAGCAGTACATCTGAGTTGCCAACACAAACATGGACGACGGATCCCAGTTTGGGTACAGGCCAGAAGACGCTGGATGTCTCGACAACCCTCACTCTGGGACAGAAATGGGTGAGTGACGAAGACTGGTCCGTTACTCAAACTCGCCACAATGAGTTTCGCAGCAAAGAAGAGTCTGAGCGGGATGACGGTACGACGGATACTTTCGACAGGATTGGGTTTGAAACCCTTACAATCACCGTTATCAACGGAACGCGTCGAACGTGACGTGGACCAAATCGGACACGTTCAAATTCGGTGCCCAGCAAGGCGAAGATGCGGCGGAGTACAAGGAGTCTGCACTGCAGTTGATGACCACAAAGTCCGACAGCAGTAGCAATATTGTCGCGAGTGCATTGCCTGGCGATGCAACGGAGAGCGACGAGGCACAGAGTGACGAGCCCCAGAACGACTCCGGTCTCGAATCCGGCGTTCGCACCCACGCAGAAATCAGTATTTCCTTCGAAGAAGAGATTATTACTCTCCCCGACGGCACGTTAGCGACCGTCTACAGCTTTGGCTTTGGGACGGGCCGATCATTTCGTAGCAAATCGGAAGGTGGCTATGGAGTGAAAGAGAAGGAAGGTGAGCTGAAAGAGTTTCCGTCGGTTTTGGGCCAGGAAGGCGAAGGCTCTGGGGGAGAAACAGGGACCCCTGCGACGGGACAGCCCTCCGGATCTATCGTTGGCCCGTTAGCGGATGCCACTTCCGAAACCACATCAGGGGATGATCCAACTGAATTGCCGCCCGGTGCCGTGGCTACAAAGCCGGTGGAACACGGTGGGAATGGGTCGAGTCTAGATGCGTCTGGTTGGTTTCAGTTTGGGGCGGGGGCTTCCACCGGGGAATCCATTCAGCTCAGTGCCGTAGTGCCCGCCGGCGGATCGATTGATGATGCCGAGATTTCGGGAGGGACCAGTTTCTTCGCCTCCGCTGACACCAGTGCTGATTCGCAACAGAGCATCGGCTTTGCATCGCAGGAGTCATCCGGTGAAGCCGGTTCACCCACGGCCGCTCATGAGTATCTGTCGTTCTCCGCGTCGGATGGTGGGGGTGGCTCTAAGGGCTTTCACTATTTTGCGAATTCGTTGTTTGGTGGACACGATGAACCTGTACCGGTGTTTGGCCGCGGGGACGCAAGCAGTGCGGCGATTCTATCCAAAACTGACCAGACAGCCCCGACAAGCGATGCTGCTGTTCAGCAGTTTATGGTCGGTGACTCTTCCGGATCCGCATCAGGCGAAGGGGAAACTGCGGAAGAAGAACCAACCCTCGACATTGGTTTTGGCGTGAAGATCAAGGACCATGGAAATGGTAGTGCGAAGATCAATTTTTCAAAGACAGAGCATCCGTCACAGTTCGACACCGTTCAGATTGGCCACGGATCTGGTTCATCGTCGTCATTTTCCAATAGCTTCGATTTGGGTAACGACGAGAATGGTGAGTTTAAGCTGACGGTGAAAGTCAATTTCGGTGCGAGTGGCGGTTCATCGACGGGAATCGTCAGAACGTTCGTGATGCCGTATCCGTCAAACATGTTGCAGTGGCTGGGACCAAACGCGATCGCGTTTGTTCCTAAGTCCACGATCACAGACGGTCAGGGCAAAACGATGTCCACGAATGGCGATTTCACAATCACCGTTGGACTAGTTGGTGATGTCGATGCGACGATGACTGCAGGGTTCAGTGAGATCACCAACCACGCCCGGAAGGCAGAGAATTTTGCGACCTTTTAAGGCGGAGATGGTGCACTGTATCATCTCGATCAAACAATACTCAGCTCCGCAATTTTCACCGCCATCATGTCCGGCAACTTGATCGATGGCTTTACGACGACGACCGACTTCAAACAAAGCAGTTCTGTCACAGAAGTTGCGACAGGAACCCCGCCAACGAGTACCGGCACCAGCAGGACGGAACACGACTCGTGGACGACGTTTTTGGACGCTGCGCAGACAGGGCTGGATCTCGCGGGTTTGGTACCTGGACTTGGAGAGGCGGCCGATTTGCTGAACGCTGGCATTCACGTGGCTCGCGGAAATTACGGCGAAGCGGCGTTGTCGATCGCGGCGATGGTGCCTGTACCGGGGGCTGCCGCAACGGCCGGGAAATTGGGCACGAAGGCTGCGAAAATGGCCACCAAAGTGGCGGATAAAGTGGACGATGCGAGTGCGATACTAAAGGGAGATGTTTCAACGATGCTGGCGAAATGCGATAGTGGCCCGAACTGCTTCATCGCCGGTACACAGGTTGTTGTGGCGGTCCCGGCTGGAACGGCCCATCAACTTGCAGGTGTTGTTCCAGAGCTTCCGGCCGAGCAGATGGCCCCGAATGCCGTTCTTGACATCGACCGCTACTTTGCGGCCGGAGGTTTCATGATGGCTGCAGCCCTGGCAGCGCGTCGCAAAGGGAAGTCCGTTGAGCGTCGGCGTCGGGTTCGCTGGTTTGGGCGTGCATGATGTATCCGTACGATGGGCATTCCTGCCCGTCTAGATTCTTCCATACGACCTCCAGTCAATATCGGACAAGAATGTCCAACCTACATATGTCGCAAGACCAACGGTCTTCCGCTGACATCCCCTGATTCAAGATCCATCCGATAAGGACAACCTCTATATGAGTAATTCTATCCAAGGTAATTCCGATTCTCAGCCATCGTTTTCGTGGCCGCGTCGATTGGCGATTGCGGCCTGTTTGATCGTTGACTGCGTGTTCTCTTTTCGAGCGATGACGCCTGATGTCGCTGCCAAAGTGACTTCGGAGACCAGTTCGGTCGCCGAGATTCAAGCCTCTGTCGACTTAACAGTCCCAGTCGATGGCGACGTCAAACTGGTGACGAAGAACATTGAGGACATCCAGGCGGGCGATCTGGTGTTGGCTCGTGATGAGCACGGTTCGGCGATCCGTTTGAAGCCGGTGAAAGAAACCTACCAGCGAGTTTCTCACCATCTTCGTCATCTGACGTTTGAAACTCCCGACAGCAATCAGCAAACGCTGTCGACGACGGACGAGCATCCGTTTTGGTCTGTCACGGCCGACGAGTTCATCGAAGCTGGATCACTGATCGTTGGGCATTCCGTCACAGGCCCAAACGGCGAAACGCAAGCCCTTGTCAGTTCGGCCCGTGAAGAATTTTCGAAGGGTGTTCTCGTCTTCAACTTTCAGGTGACCGATTACCACACGTACTTCGTTGCTGCGTCGGCTGACAAGCCGGTGATGCTGGTGCATAATGCGGATCATGCCTATTGAGTGATGAGTGCAGCAGAGATCGCTAATGTTCGATCTGGCGCAGGTTGGACAGATCCCAAGATCTCTGAAACTCCTGGCGTTAAACCACTATGGACCAACGAAGCAGCAGCCCGACGATGGCAGGAATATCTCCAATCCAACGGCGAAGTCGCAGAAATCGTAAAAGTGCGACTTTTCGATGACGCCTCTACATTCCCGCAGTGGACACATCGAACCCTATCCGGTCGTGTGGTGGAAGTTCCCCTGGACAGGCCTGGCGAAATCATGGAGACCTTACGGTAACGGTATTGCCCGTTTTTGCTCAGACGAAGAGACCATTCTGTGAACACAATTGACAACGTCCAACTTCTGTTTCGATGTCCAAGTCTCCGATATAGATACAATGGGTTTCTTGATTCATCGGATGTGTTTGTCGGAGAGTTTGTGTTTCCGCTCCTGAAGCAGGGAATCAACCTAACACTGGCGCTTGCGCCAGGTACCTATAGCAGGGTCAAGGATGCTTTCTGCAATTTCGGTCAGGAAAACAACGAATGGATGTATCAGCTCATCCTGAAGGGTGACGAGGGAAAAACGCACCTCACTGTCAGTCAGGGTGATGAGTCGTCTCGGGCGATCAAAGAGATTGAAAGGATGACACTTCCATTGCATCAATTGGCGCTTTTGCAAATGTCCACGATGCAAACGTGAATGAAACAAACGGGTCCGGAAAGAACGGGCAGAATGTATCTGGACTGACTGTTTTGAACAAAGTCGGACAAGCATGTCCGACGTACATGTGTCGCGAGACCCAAAGGTCTTCCGCTGACATCCCTGATTCAAGATCCATCCGATAAGGACAACCTCTGGATCAATACTTCTATCCAAGGTAAGTCTGACTCTCAGCCATCGTTTTCGTGGCCGCGCAGATTGGCGATTGCCGCCTGTCCCGGTCTCTATTGGGGCAACGGCGAAATGTGCCGTCGATTTATCCCCTCAGGCGACAACTGCCACATGATTACAAAAGCTGGATGACCTCCTTGTTCCTGACGGCACGCATCATCGAGAATGGCATTTCGCGATGCCCGTCTGATCGGCACACTGCCGAGTGATCCTGCGAGATTGTTGACTGGATGGACCCTTGTGAAAAATGCGAATTCTGCTTTACGAAGATCATCAGGCTGAGAACCTGAGTCCAGTCGCTCTGCTTCGACCAGTGTTTGAACTGGTTTGCGGGCGTGACTGTCTTCGACGCCGTCTTCAGCGTTGGTTTCCCACAGCGGAATTCGGCGTCTGGATTCGGTCGTGGCTCAAAGAGTCCTACGCCGAAGAGCAACCGGAAGTCGCGGTGAATGATCGCGACTGGATTCGCAAGGGTCCGGTGCTGCTGATCAACGGCCGCTGGCTTCCTGAACGCCGGCTGAATGCTCTCGACTTCCTGAATCATCAGGCTGGCTTCATCGACGGACATCCCGCATGGATTCTTGCCGAAGGCGAAGACCTTGCAGAGATCTTCGCGAACGAACCCTGCATCTCTCTCGAGCGATATGCAGGCATGCAGCGCATTGTCCCGACGAACGGACAGTTTATTCGCTATCCCTGGGATTTGATCAACCAGAATACTCAACAGCTGGTGCGAGACTTCAGTGACGAAGGAATCTCTCATCGCCCTGATTTCGACCATGTACAAATTCTGGGGGATGCTGCTGACATCTACATCTCTTCGCAGGCATCAATCGATCCGTATGTCGTTATTGATGCTCGACGTGGTCCGGTGTCGATTGATCGTGATGTTCAAATCCAGTCGTTCACGCGAATTGAAGGTCCCTGCCATGTGGGGCGAGGTTCTCAGATTTTTCGGGCACTGATTCGAGCCGGTACCACGATCGGAGACAACTGCCGCGTTGGCGGAGAAGTTGAAGAATCTATCCTGCATGGCTACGTCAACAAGTACCACGAAGGATTCCTCGGTCACAGTTATGTTTGCCCGTGGGTGAACATCGGAGCCATGTCGTCCACTTCGGATCTGAAGAATGATTACAGCAGCGTGAAAGTGCCTCTGCTGGGACAACTTGTCGACTCGGGCTTTACCAAGGTCGGTTCCTTCATTGGCGACCACTCCAAGATTTCGCTCGACAGCATGTTCAACACGGGCACTTCTGTCGGCGTGATGACCATGGTTCTGCCGGGCGGACGTTTGCTGCCCAGACACATCCCATCTTTCTGCAGCGTAATGTGGGGAGAGCTGACGACGGACTGGTCGCTTGAATCCGCCATCGAGACAGCTCGAATCGTCATGCATCGACGTGGACGAGAGTTATCCCCGACTGCTGAATGTCTGTTGCGAGTCGTCTTCGAGCGAACCGACGGAGAGCGTCAGCAAACCATCCAGCGTGCTTCGCAGCGGCGAGCGACTGCTGCTTCAAGCCCATAACGGGGATTTTGCACGAAACATCCTCGCCCTGTGGCCCGACCTCCCCCTCGAATTGTCGGTCCTTTTTCCGCCGCTGCCGGAATTAGCCAGGTTGTTTTCGTCCGACTTTGCGACAGGGCTGGCGGGCTGCTATCGTGCCGCCCGAGGACTTCTGACCGATTTCTGTCCACACAATTCCCACGGCCCAATTTATCCAGTCAAACCAGTTAAAATCGCCATGACACAGATCAACAAGTACAGCAGCCGCATTACTCAACCCGCTTCTCAGGGTGCCTCCCAGGCCATGCTTTATGCCACCGGCATGGATCAGGCTGATATGAATAAGGCTCAGGTCGGTATCAGCAGCATGTGGTACGAGGGCAACCCCTGCAACATGCACCTGATGGATCTGGCTTCAAAGGTCCGTGAAGGTGTTCAGGCGGCCGGAATGGTCGGGATGCGATTCAACACCATCGGCGTCAGCGATGGAATCTCAATGGGCACCGATGGGATGTCCTTTTCCCTGCAGTCCCGGGACCTGATTGCAGACTCCATCGAAACCGTTATGTGCGCTCAATGGTACGACGCGAACATCTCACTGCCAGGCTGTGACAAGAACATGCCAGGCTGCATTATCGCGATGGGACGTCTGAATCGTCCCTCGCTGATGGTCTACGGCGGAACGATCAAACCCGGCTGCGGTCTGAAAGGCGAAAAACTGGATATCGTTTCAGCGTTTCAGTCTTATGGCGAATACCTCGGAAAGAAAATCACCGAAGAAGAACGAGCAGCAATTGTCCGCCGGAGTTGCCCGGGGGCCGGAGCATGCGGCGGAATGTATACGGCCAACACGATGGCTTCCGCCATTGAGGCGATGGGAATGTCTCTTCCATACAGCTCATCAATTCCTGCCGAAGACCCTGCCAAACTCGAAGAATGCTTCCGCGCTGGTGCTGCAATCAGAAATCTGCTGGAGAAAGACATTAAGCCCCGCGACATCATGACGCGTGCGGCATTTGAAAATGCCATGGTTCTGATTATGGCAACGGGTGGCTCAACGAACGCCGTTCTGCATCTGATCGCGATGGCTCGCGCGGTCAATGTTCCATTGACAATCGATGACTTCCAGAGCGTCAGTGATCGCATTCCTTATATCTCCGACCTCAAGCCCAGCGGCAAGTTCGTGATGGAAGACCTGCATACGATTGGTGGAACTCCGGCGGTACTGAAGTATCTGCTGGAAAAAGGACTGATTGATGGAAGCTGCATGACTGTCACTGGAAAGACTCTGGCAGAGAACCTGAAGGATCTGCCCGGGCTGAAGGAAGGCCAGAAGATTGTTCAGCCGATCGAGAAGCCGATCAAAGAGAGTGGTCACATCCGAATCATGCGCGGCAACGTTTGCCCGGATGGCGCTGTCGC
This sequence comes from Planctomycetaceae bacterium, assembly GCA_044235005.1. Taxonomy (GTDB): domain Bacteria; phylum Planctomycetota; class Planctomycetia; order Planctomycetales; family Planctomycetaceae; genus SXXK01. The sequence continues at coordinate 9,187 of JBIIIF010000090.1, forward strand.
GAAGATCACTGGTAAAGAAGGCCTGGTCTTCAAAGGAACAGCTCGATGCTTTGACTCTGAAGAGCTGATGCTGAAGGGTCTCGAAGATGGAAAGATCCTGAAAGGCGATGTTGTTGTTATCCGCTATGAAGGTCCGAAGGGCGGCCCTGGTATGCCGGAGATGCTGACTCCGACATCGGCGATCATGGGGGCTGGCCTCGGAACTGATGTTGCACTGCTGACCGACGGACGTTTCAGCGGTGGCTCGCACGGCTTCATCGTGGGACATATCACACCGGAAGCTCAGGTCGGTGGCACGATTGCCCTTCTGAAAGACGGTGACCAGATCACGGTTGACGCAGAAAAGAATGAGATCAATGTGGCTCTATCTGCTGCCGAACTGGCCAGCCGCAAGGCGGCCTTCGTCCCGCTGCCACTGAAGGCAACTCGCGGAACACTGGCCAAGTATATTCGTTGCGTGAAGTCTGCATCTGAAGGCTGTGTGACGGATGAGGAACTCTGATCAGGAGCCGAGTCCTTCCGGTTTTTCCGACATAGCAAAACCGTTGTCGGAAGATCTGCGGAGTCATCCGGTCTACCTGTACAATCAAATTGCACTCAGATTCGGCGCACTCTCCGCTCTGCTGGCGGGGCTGGCGGTATTGGTTCTTTACCCAGCCCCGCACAACATCACGATTGGAGTGACGGTTTCACTGATCTCTGTGTTGTTTTACGTGGCTCGGAATTTCCTGATCCCCAGAGCAAAAACGCTGGGGCAATTGGATCTGATTGTTTCCGGATACCTGCTGCCGGTTTTCTTTATTCAGTGGTGCTGCATTCTGCTCACTCCGAATAAAGAAACGTCCACCGGTTCAGCCTGCATGATTGTGATCTCAGGGCTGCTGTTCAGCGCAACATCGTCACTTCTGGTGGTGTCGGTCATCGGTGCGGGCGCGTGGCTCATTGTCAAGCATGTCAGCGATGGTCTTGTGACCCCAAACGAAATCGTTCAACTGTTGATTGTCGCCCCGTCCATTGCCATGGTTGTGCGGTTCTCTGTTGAACGGACACTGGGGACTCTGCAGGAAACTCGCGATCGCGAAAAACAGAAAGCGATCCAACTGGAGGAAATGCTGCACCAACTGCAGACAGAAACAGAGCGGCGGCGAGAGTCTGAGGCTCGCCTGTTGCAGGCTCAGAAAAAAGCCAGTCTGGGAGTCATGGCCGCAGGTGTTGCCCATGATTTTAACAACACCCTCCGTGCGATCACCGGTGTGTCGGAATTGATCTCGATTAAGTCACGTGAGCAGGAAACGAAGACACATGCGGAGGAAATCTGCAGAGCCGTTCAGCAGGCTTCCGAAATTTGTCGACAGATGCTGGCCTATACAGGAAAGTCCACGGCAGAAAAATCGGTCCTCGATATTTGTGGGCTGATTCGTGACATGATGCCCCTGATCAAAGCGGCATGCCTGATCGGGTGACCATTTCCTTTGAAGCCAGCCTCGACCCTGCTCTCGCCTACGGCAACACCACTCAGCTTCAACAAGTCCTGATGAATCTCGTCACAAATGCTGCAGATGCAATCAGCGGAAAAGGCGATATTCAGATTCGGGTTGACAACCAGTTTGTCAGCGGACGCATCAGCACCGCGGAATACTTCTGGATCTCATCACCGACACCTGGAGAATATATTGCCTTGAGTGTGGCAGATACAGGACACGGCATGGACTCCGACGTTGTCGCGCAGATTTTCGATCCTTACTTTACGACAAAGAAATCCGGTCACGGCCTTGGATTGTCGAGTATTCAGGGCATCGCATCGTCCCATAATGCGGCTCTGGGTGTCTGGAGTAAACCCGGCGCGGGGACACGATTCCAAATCCTGCTTCCCGGGAAGATGTCGGCAGAATCAGGTATGGATCGCACGAATTCATCCAGCAGAACTCCACGGAATGCGTACCTGTCAAACACGATTCTTGTCGTTGATGACGACGATCTTGTTCGAACGCCTCTTGTAAAAATGCTTGAATTACTTGGCTGGACTGTCGTCGAAGCTTCCAGTGGAGAGGCAGCCGTCGCCTTGTCCCAGCTAAGATCAGATCTTGCCACCATCCTTGTGGACTATACGATGGCCGGGATGAATGGACGTGAAACATTGACAGCCATCCGAGCGACAGGGTGCAAGAGCCCGGCGATTCTGTGCAGCGGCTACATTTCCAGCACAGAAGACGGTGTGTACGAGGACTCTTTTGACGGGTTTCTGCAAAAGCCTTACCGTCGTCAGGAACTGGAAAAAGTTCTGGCTCAGGTAACGCATTCGGAAGGTCCACGAACGAATTGAGGCCCACAGCACGGAACCGGAAATGTTTTCTGTTGCAGAGAATTTTTTTCCCGCCGGACACCAAAAGCTGAACAACTCGGTCTCCGTTTCACAGCAGTCGCCTCATTCCAGACCGATAAAAATCGGGTTTCGCAGGCAATGAGTAGAAATGCCCACGGCCTGAAATCACTTCTCGGTACGCAAACTGCGGTCGATGGTTCAATGCAGTTCATTTGTTTTAAGGTTTGGCTGGACACTTTCAAACCAGGCACTCCGACCGTTGTCGATTGTCCCCACTGTAAAACAGATCTGACCCGAGCCCTGAATCGACTGAGCATATTTTCGGGAAGTTTGAGAACCATGTCGACGCTCTTACCCTTTACGACAGCCCTGCCACCGCAGAATGACTATTCGGACTATGTGCCGGGGAATCCAGATGCCCGCCATCAATGGCGAACCGACGAAACGGAGAGATTGGCAGCAGAGAAGCAGGAAGACCCCGCCAGAAAACCAGATGATGATCTCGACGAGCAATATTTCTCAAAGGTTCTGGGGATGCTCCTGAATGCTGCTGTGACGGCGGAAAAAAGCCAACCGCTTAAAACGGAAGCCCCCGCACTCGCTGAAAGCAGCCAAACGAGCCCACTCCCTGAAAGCAGCCAAACGAGCCCACTCCCTGAAAGCAGCCAAACGAGCCCACTCCCTGAAAGCAGCCAAACGAGCCCACTCCCTGAAAGCAGCCAAACGAGCCCACTCGCTGAAAGCAGCCAAACGAGCCCACTCCCTGTACAGTTTTTATCCCCTGCCGAAAACACACTGCCAGACCCGCTCATCTTGTCGTACTCCACATTGGGTACCGCAGGACCGCAGGTAAAAATCGAGACAACCTTCTTGTCGGGCATACGTCCCTACGAGTCCGTCAAAGACACGGACGATGTAACTCAGGAAATCATGAATGCTCTGAGCCGTGGGGTGGCTGCCTCAGCGCCCACAACAGATCAATCAGGAGTTGGAGGACTACAACCTGGCGTTTCCGGCGTTGGTTTGTCTGCGATCAGCAACTTCGCTCCACTCGCTCCACTCGCTACCGAGCGCATCAGCCCGGTGAATTCATTCGGAACTTCGCTGAGGGATTCATCCGAGGAAATCCTGCTACAGGCAAGCCGTGAACAGACAACCGGACTCGAAAATTCACAAGGCCAAGTAGCCGATCAATTCCGAATACTACAGTTGGGCTCCGACGCGGATCGTGGTTCAAATCAAGCGGCTTCTCGTGACAACGACACGACGATGGGCAATCCTGCATCTGCGACATCGTCCGGACCAGATGGCATAAGGCTCTCTTCCTCAGGAGCTTTGACCTTCACTCTGCCGGATCTTACATCTTCGGTGACATCAGAAATGCGGCAGCCTCTGAGCTCACAGGTTTCACGAGCCGTCCTGGAGTACATTGAAAGACGAACGACTGCAGATTCTGATACCATCACCGTTCGGCTGGATCCACCCGACCTCGGTGAAATGGTGATTGAACTCTCCAAATCGAAAGAGGGCCTTTCGGTCAGAGTGACAGCACGCGAAGCCGTCACGATGGACATGCTGCTGGCCCGAGGCAGCGAAATTGAAACGCAACTGCGTGGTGAAAAAATGGATCTCCGTTCACTGGAGTTTTTGTCCCCTGACATGATGAATGGCGGAGCCTTTCAGGGCCAAAGTTCTCAGGACTCAACTTCGAGATTCGATCAACCCGTCGGGATTCAGCGGCGAACCTCTCGTAATGCTTCAGCAACTCAAATCGCGACCGGGGCAGTAAATCGCACTGGAGATTCGCAACACTCCCTGAATTTCCGAGCCTGAATCAGCACTCGGTCATTACAGCGACAACAATTAACGTCCAACAGGAAACTCATCAGCCATGGCCACAGCAGTCAGCTCAGCATCGACTTCCGGAATCGCAAGCAAAGACCAGTTTCTGACACTGTTTGCGAAGCAACTGCAGTATCAGGATCCCACAAAACCAACAGACACCGATGCTTTCCTGGCCCAACTGGCGCAATTCTCAACGGTCGAGGGTATTCAGAATTTGAATGGCGGCGTCACAGGCCTGGGAACCAAACTCGATACCTTGATCGAGGCCTCTTCGGGTAATGACGATCTCAAATCACTCGAAGCGATTAATGCCGGAGCCAACCTGCTTGGCCTCAGTGTTCGTTACGGTGAAGAAGCGAGCGATACCGGGATCGTGTCCGAGATTAGACCGGATGATGGTCAGATTCTGGTGAGGATTGGAGACAATTTTTACCCGATCAGTGATGTCACGGGGGTCGCCCATAGCTTTCAAAATCTTTCACCGTGAATCAGTCAGCGGAAGATCTCAATTCGCCAGCACCGATTCAGGTTATTCTGTCCGAGTTCGATAATTTAATGTGGCTGAACAAAATCAACGGATCTGCTCACAATGGCTAACTCGCTTCTGACAGGTATTTCAGGTCTTCGTGGTCATCAGAAGATGCTCGAGATCGTCGGCAACAATCTCGCCAACCTCAACACGACCGCCTTCAAGTCATCCCGTACCCTGTTCTCGGACCTGATGTATGAAGTTCAACGTGGTACATCGTCTTCTTCATCAGGGCTTCTGGGCAGCGTCAACTCGGTGCAGATTGGTACCGGCAGCAGGTTATCTCAGGTGGACTTGAACTTTGCTCAGGGTAATCTGGAGTCGACCGGAAATGACCTCGACCTTGCGATTGACGGAAATGGTTTCTTTGTCGCATCGTCGGCGGGGAGATCTTTTTTTACTCGCGCGGGCGCATTTACTCTGGATGAAAGTGGATTCCTCGCAGATCCTTCAACCGGATATACGATTAACCGATTCGGACCATTAGGCGAGCCCGATGGAGATCTGCCGGCCTTTCAGACTCCGGGTGATAATCGCATATATGTTCCGAAAGGAGTCAGTATACCGGGGCAGGTCTCAACTCAGATGTCACTGAAGGGCAATCTTTCATCGACTGCAACCGGGCCGATCGCACAGGAGGTCATGACTTCGATCCCGCTTCGCGTTGGAGGAAACCCCGCGACGCTGACCTCACTGCTTTCCGACCTGGATGCGAATACCACTAACTACGTTGCCGGTGATAAGATCCTGATCGGCGGACGGAAAGTAGACGGATCAACTCCGAGCATCACGAGTTTTACCCTGACCGCGACTTCAACAGTCGGCGATCTGGTTAATGCTCTCAGTGCGGCTTTTCCAGGCGCCACTGTCACCCTCGATGGACTCGGAAATATTGTAGGGAAAGCTGACGAAACAGGGCCCTCGTTTCTGTCCATGAATTTCACCGACGGGCCGACAAACATCGGTCGTTCCGATTTCGAGGAACATGAAATCATCCTGACCGCCGCTGGCAAGAATGCCGACACCATTTTCCAGTCGGTTAAAGTCTTCGATGAAAGTGGTGCAGGTCATACCCTCGGTCTGACTTTGACCAAACAAGCGGACCAGTCATGGAATCTGGTCGCAACCACTTCACCAACGGAGGGAACAGTTTTTGATGGTATTGTGGAGGGGATTTCTTTCCAGCCTAACGGCTCATTCGCACAGGTGACGGGATCTGGCGTGGCCGACAACAACATTACGATTCAGTTTCGAGGCCAACCAGCGCCCCAGACGATTACACTGTACTTCGGAACCCCCGCAACATTCGATGGTCTTACGGCCCTCGGTTCGCCGTCAGAAATGGTACTGACGCCGGATGGATTTCCGCCCGGCGAACTTGCGGAGGTTCAGGTCGACACGGATGGTAAAGTGTATGGTCTGGCATCTAACGGAATAAAGATCCCGCTCGCGCAGTTGGCGATTGCGTCGTTCCGGAATACCGATGGTCTCGTTGCGATTGGTAACAACTACTACACGGGGTCACTGGCCAGCGGCGCTGCCGAGATCGGCAGCGCCCTCGGAAGTCGCGGGGCGGTTCGATCAGGGCAGCTGGAAGGGTCCAACGTGGACCTTGCTCTGGAATTCACTCGACTAATCATTGCCCAACGAGGATTCTCGGCCAACTCCAGAACAATTACTGTCACGGATGAGATTCTTCAGGAGCTGACCAGCATTATCAGATAATGCTGATTCAGCCTCAGACAGTTCGCTGAGGCAAAACAGGTGACTCGGGAAGCTATGGCCCTGAGCCCTGTCAACCCTGACGCCGCGATCACCACCGCTCAAATTCATGAACGCGAAGTCGACTCAGAATTGGTATTTCATTGCTTCAGAAATGTGCCGCCAATCATCCGATGAACCTGACACTGCATAAAAACTTGAAGAACTGCTGACTGGCACCGGGAAAGTTGACGAATCACTGGTTCATCGAAACCGTGCGGGCGAAGCCGCTGATCTTCGTCAACAGATATCCCTCGCGGAACGGTATGCTGACGCGGACGCTTCAGATCCTGATTTGCGATTGAAGTGGGCCGACCTCATGGACAAATCTGGAGAAACCGAACTCGCTCATTGCTGGTACCTTGCCGCGATCGGAATGTCCCCTGGCGACGAGCCGATTCAGGAACGATGGAAACCGTTTCAGGCTCGCAATCCACAAACGGCCTCTCAAACAATTCTGCCCCCAAAAGCGAGCCGAACAGAATTGCCGAGGCCACTAACACCTGCGGAAGAATCATCTTGAGACGAATTCTGAGACTGCTTCCGGGACGACGGATCAGCCTCATATGACTCGTGGTCAATGTGTACGGTGGCTGCTCCCCCCAAGCCTGAAACGCAGCTGCAAGAAGACTACAACCGGAAGAGAACCCCGATGCATGCGAAGTCCGCAACTCATCGACGTCTCAGACGGCAATGATATTCAGAATCGAGTCACTCTTGTGGCTCGCTGACGTGTGCTATTGACGCAGAAACCCAGCCTGAGTCGCCTACTTCTTCACTTCGACTATACTCAACTTCAATGGTCGTTCCATGATCAGAGGCTGGCCGTTGAAATTCATCTGCAGCCGAACATTCACCAGATGCTCTCCCACGGTCGCATTCGGCTGAGCAGTGATCTCATATTTCACCTCGGGTTGATTCTCCGGAATATTAGCGCCGGGAATGCTGATACCGCCAACTCCGCCCGGCAACTGCGACTGGACGCTGATAGCCCCGGTGAACTCATATTGCCGGGAAACCTTGATGACCACCTCACCTTTTTCGCCCTGCTTGATGGCTAGCGTCTCCGGCATTGATTCGACCTTGGCAGGAAACTCAACCACTTTGATCGTGAGCGTGTTCGAAGGAACAAAAACGTTGAAAGCCCGAGGGTTGGCTTCGTTCTGTTTCTGATTTGCAAACTGGTCCGCTCGCTGTTTTTCCTGCTGAGCTCTCTGCTGAAACTGTTGCGCCGTCTGAAGATCAGCCTGTGCTTTTGTGCGAGCTTCGTCGGCAGCTTTCTGCTTCGCGGTCGCTTCAACTTGTTTGGTCGCCGCTTCGGTTGCAGCCACGGTTGCTTCATCAGCCGCCGTCTTCGCCGCATCAAAAGCCGTTTGGGCAACCACAAGCTGCTGCTTCAGCGTTTCGTTCGCTGCATCCGCTGCCAGCTGCTCCGTCTTTTGCTTGAGCGCTGCTTCGGCTTGCTTCAAGGCCGCGATTGTCGTCGTCGCTTTCTGGTCGGCCTGCTGTTTCGCTGTGTTCGCCTGAGTCAGAGCCGTATTGGCCTGATTAAACTCCGTTGCCTTCTGCTGGCTGTCCTGCTGAGCTTTCTGGGCCTGCTGTTGAGCATCCATCAGAATCTTTGCGATGCGTTCCTGTCGCAGCTTGGCTTTCTCAGCCAGCTCAGGATTCCGTTTGTATTGCAATCCCTGATTGAACCCCGCCAGATAAAACGAATAAGTCCCTGGAACCGTGTTGGCCTGAAACCGGAGTTCAAATTCTCCCTTTTCGTTGCCACCGATATTCACCTGTTGAGCATTCGTGTTTGGCGGAAAGTCATTGGGGAACCCTGTCAGATTACCGGCTGAACCCTCAACCCGCTTAACGGTATACGGAATCTTCAATACGCCACCACGTGACGTCTCAAGAGGCTTGCCATCGCCGATCGTCAGTACTTGCGGAGCAACTTCTTTCTCTGAAACACAAACCTGCAAACGTTCGACCAGTCGCGAAGGCACACTGGGAACATTGGCATTCGGCTGATTAAACTGAAACGGAACCAACGCCGCTCCATACCGCGCTGGACGGACAACTTCCGCTCCGTTGACGATGGCTTTCGCTGTGATCTGGAGCGTTCCAACTCCCATCGGGGCCGCATCAGCGGCTGACAACACCAGAGTCCCATGATTGTTTCCGGGACCGATTGTGATTTCTTCCGTGGTCACTCCCTCTGGCAATCCCGTCGCCGATACTCGGATCTCGCCATTAAAACCGTCCTGTCGATAAGCAGTGACCCGAATAACATCTCGTCCCCCCTTGCGAAGTATCAGACTCTCCGTCGATCCTCCCGGAATCGCGACAACGTGAAAGTCAGGCTGAGGCTTTCGAATGGCCAGGCGATAAATCAGCCTCGGATCACTTTGCACGGCACTCACGCTGTCCTTCAGGAGGACTCGATAGGTCCCGTCAGCCGGTGCCTTAAACTGATACGAGGGATCCGCTGTCCGCTCATCGAACTCATGTCGCCCCGATCGATTGTTGACGTTCAGTTCCGGCACATCATCCAGAAAACTTACGTCCGTAAAGACCGGTTCGCCCTTGTCATTTGTGCTGATTTGCTGAATCAACAACGCAGGATCGATCGCGCGACCAAGCCGATGAGCATAAACATCGAAGGACCAGAGATCATCCTTCTTCGCTTCAAAAGAATACCAGTCCACGTCGCGTTGAGGATAAAACGAGCCCGCAACTTCACATGGCAGAGTCAATAGCTGCGGAGCATTGGGATTGTTGTTGTCCGCAGCCTCGCGCACGACCGGGGCTGTTGCTGGTGTGATCAGCAGAGGATTGGATTGCAGACCGTTTGCAGTCACGCGGTGTTCAATCCCATCCATACCTGCCTGATGAGGCCCAATCAATGAGGAATACGTGAGCTTCCCGACGACATCACCCGGCATCGGAATTCGCACCGTCAGTTGTTCCAGCGGACGACCATCCAACAGATACGGTGACGGCTGACCTCCGGGCAGATTGCGACCATAGAGTGTGAACTCTTCGTTTGAACCCGGCAGACTCGCCGGAGGAAACACAAAGTCCAGATACGGCAGGGATCCGATAGTCAATCGATAGATATATCCCGATCCCTGAGCAAAAAGCGCGTCGTGAACTTTGATGAAATAAAGTCCGTCCGCAGGAAGCGTCACATCCGTGAGGGAATCATTCGCCTGGCCTGTCCGCGACTCACCAACGATGACACCGGACTCGGTAAAGATCGTCGCGGCCAGATCCATCCGCGAATCAATCCGGCGACATTGCCCATCCAGCAACACACGCTGCCCTGCTTTTCCGGCAAACCGATACCAGTCCACATCGGGTCCACCAGTCGACTGGCCGTTAACCGTGACAGGTAACGTGATTTCCTGAGCAGGATTTTCTCGCACTCCGTCCTTCTCAATCCAGGTCGGAACGTCGTTACCGCCATTCGGTTCTGTCTCCACGAACTCGGGAGCAGCACTGACTACAAAAGTGCGACGATTCGACAGCCCGTATTTTCCCTGACATCTCACATCGTAGTTCCCGGGAGGAACTCCAGGAGCGACAGTCACGAGGAATACGTTCTCAATCGGCTGAGGGCCTTCATCAAAAGGTGTCACCTCCGCCATCTTTCGTGTCATTGAGATGCCGTCACGGCTGAAGACCAGTCGGTCGACATCATCAAGATCATTTCCGGTAATCGTCACTTCCACAGTCGCGCCCGGTGCCATGCCGGCAGGAAACACGCCATCCAGTCGGACTGTTGGCAGTTGAGCCTGCACGGGGTGCAGGAAGGAACACGCGGCGAGAAACCAAAAGAAGCAGAATTGTCGGCTCATCGTTGTCAACCTGGTGGGAGTCAGGACAAATCGAAAGCGTCAGAGGCAGGATCATCGCCCTACAGGATAGCTATTCCGAGCAGAAAGGTCACAAGGAAACAGCCAACCGAGCCAAAACTTTTGCCGCCTTAATCAAGCCAGTTCCAGCCAGCGGAACAAGAACTCGGGAACATCAACACCACAGGCTCGCTCCAATCCTCGCCATCCCGGCACGGCGTTAACCTCAATGACATAGGGCTGTTGCTCGTGGTCGTACATGAGATCGACACCGGCAAATGAACAGCCCGTCGCCTTCGCCGCAGCGATCGCCAGCTCAATTTCTCTGTCTGAAGGACTATGAAGAATCCCGGTTCCCTGCTGAGAAATATTCGCGCGAAAATCACCCTCTTTCGGAATGCGCTTCATCGAACCCACAAGCTGTCCATCGAGTAAGAGCACTCGAATATCGAATCCCGGCCCATCAAGAAACCTCTGGAGATAGAGGACCGAACCCAATCGCTCCAAAGTGCGAAAGGCCCGCATCGCCAATTCGGGATCAGAGACCCGAATAATGCCGCGACCCTCGGCACCGAACAGCGGCTTCACGACAACATCTCGCCCCAGTCTCTCGAAAGCGTCCAAAGCAGCTTCCGCGTTCTCGCAAACGATTGTCTCCGGTACCGGCAATCCCGCCAGCGCAAGGCGCTGGGTTGTCAAGTACTTGTCGACGGCACATTCCAGAGCACGAGGTGAGTTGATAACGCGTGTCCCGCAAGCCTCAAGTCCGGCCAGCAGATCCATCCGAGCAACCACCTGCTCTAATGTTCCAGGAGGCATCGTCCGCACGAGAACAGCATCACACTCACGGACGTTGTGTTCTCCGCATCGTAGCTCAATCCCCTGCCCCGAGACTCTGCTTTGGAACTCTTCAAACTGCAGCGGCCACATCACATGCCCCCGCTCGGAACCGCGACGACATAACTCGCTGACGTACCAACTGCCATGATTTCCAAAAACACCGATGTGCATGAAGGATCTCAGCCATTCAAAGAGTACGAGGACACAACGGTGTAACGCATGAGTCAGATTACGAAACACGACTTCGCAGGGCAAGGATGAGTATGATGACAAAGTGATGAGTACAAAATGATGCCGCAGTTCAGCAGTCTGCAGCCTCGATTGAAGAGACTGATGAACCCGGCGACTCATCTGCGTCTATCTGTGCTCATCTGTAGATAAACATCGCGATTCTTATCGCCGAACTCAGACGACGATCACCCAAACCTCGCCGCCGCCAGAGCCAGGCAACGTGTGGTCGGCAACTCTCTCTTTACGCTCTCCCGAGAACACCCCGCCTCATAACGTGCAGCGAGCGTCTCCGCCAATCTCGGATCGCAGTCAAATTGCGTTGAGGTCGGCTTCGGTTGAAAAACTAACAGCGTTGGTTGCAGGTTTCATTCGAACAGACCGAAAACTGCGTTGTCTCCGGTGGTGCCACATTACCAAATCATTTGACACGCATTCCGACAACCTCCAGCGGCAGCACTTGTGGCTTCAGGGTCACGTGCCCCGGGACCTCAAAAATGGCCAAAAGCGGGTCCTTAAAGCTCTCATGAAGTCTGCCGCTTCGAAAGTGCAGCGTCACGCCCTTGAGATCGCCGGAAGTAACACGGGCATCAAAGTCGTAAATCATTCGCCCAAATCCAAACTCTGAATCCGGGAGCAAGCGGCACAGCAGATATTGCTTCGTAAGATCTATCGTTGGGGTTTCAACTTCAGAGATTTCCCCATGGACCAACACGGTGACTTTGTTGCTGCTTTTCGAAAACTCGATGTCGCTACCGGCCATTAGCTCCGCCGTCCAATCAGCCTTCCCCATAATTCTTTTCACCAAATCCGTCTTAATCGGATTAGCCTCGCTCTGCTCCCCAAGCCATCTGGAAGTGGACTTCATTCGCAGTTGCGAAGTCCACTTCACGGCAGCAACTCGCGTCAGTTGAAACCTGGGTTCCACAGTCACGTTGACATCGACTTGAGGAAGCTCAAACACCGCGACCAAAGGATCTTCCGGAAACTCAACAGTGGCACCGATGGCCATTGGAACGACCGCATCTGCTAAAGGCCCGTCCGCGATGCTGACCTGCATGTCTTTGATCGCATACAAGGGCCACTTTTCCCAGGAAGGCGTCGCCACTGCAATGAGGTAATTCGCTTCTTCGCGGAATTCCGGTCGGCGCAGCCATGTTAACATCCCGTCAACGGCCGTGACCGGTGTGTTGCGTGTGTCGGGTATCTTCACGCTCTTCCCAGACACCACACGAAGTTGAACCTTCCAGTTACCAGCGATCCCGATTTCGTCGGCGCTTGGTTTCTCGCTGGCAGAGTCTTGCGGCCCAAAGTATTCACGCCAGTCTCTGGACTGAGATTCTTGCGGTGTATTTTCCGAAATGTTGCCATTGATCACACAGGCGGCACCACCGGGATTGCCTCCTTCGACGGCAGTGACGCGAACGATCGCTAGTAACAATACAGTCTTTGATAGCCGCATAAGACTCCTCAATCCGCGTCCCAAAAACACAACCAGAGTCGGGTGAGCTTGGTTATTCAACCATCATGCCCTGTAATCATCGCCCGTTCGGACCTAATTCATTCATTAACCGCAACCATTCTTCAAAACGCGCGCTCTCGGCGGTCGACGGTAGCGACCCACCAACCGAGAAAAATTTGTACCGACTGACAAGATTTAATGGCGACACCAACTCACCGGATCCAAATTCGGGATAAATATCTATTCCCCCTTTCCGTAATGCTTCGGTCACAAATGTCGTGCAGTGATGGATCTGATCATCCGGTTGCATGTCCAACACTGAATAAGTGCCTGGATTTCTCCGCACTTGAACAACGTATTTGGCGATCAAGTCGTGAGTCTCTTTGCTAATTGGAATGCGCCCGGTCGTATGCGTATACGTAT
>JBIIIF010000334.1:0-6771 GCA_044235005.1 Planctomycetaceae bacterium
GGGACTGGGGCGGTAAACGAAGGATCCCTCCACGGCAGGAATCGAGGCTGCCTGTTCACAGGATTCCTTCCCAAGCCATCGCCTGAATGGTGGTCGCACACGGACTAATTCAACCATTTCCGGGAAAAAAAGCTCGATCCTTCCAACTTCCCGGTCAAATAATGGACTTAGCTATCCTAATATCTCAATACTGATCCCCAGGAATGGCGATGTCGAAGAAAATGTCCTCAAACAGGTACTGCGTCTCGCGCGGCCAAGTTTGAGGAAGCCCGCCTGAAGATCCCCCGCGAACAACCCACCTCAATTCCAAATCGTGCGGAGAGAAAACCCATGCCCGCCATTATTGTCATCGGAATTGTTTTCAGCATCCTTCTCACGGGACTCACGCTGCTCCTGATGTTCATTCAGGTTGCGTTTGTTGACGCTCCGCAGCAGACCGCGGAATTGTCCCCGGAGCAGGCTCGGCAATTGATCCGGCGAGTCTCCCACCACAGAGTTAATCCAGCCGATCAGCATTCTCCGACGCTCGAACAATTGCTTCGCCGATCCGGTCTCGAGCAATTCCTGCAGACACCAGTCAGGAGTTCAGCAGAATGAGTGCTCCATTTTCGTTGCTGCGTGACACACGCCATCTACAAGCCGTCGCCTTCGGACTGATTGTTCTGGGTGGCGGATTGATTGCTGCTCGCAGTCATCTGATCCCAAAGTCGTTCGGCGAACACGGTCCGTATCGCGGAGATGCTCTGCGGGAGATCGCTGCCCAGCAACCTGTCCTTACTTCCGACACTTCATGCCTCAAATGTCATGACAGCGTCCACGAGGAACGCGCGGAGTCGCCTCACAAAGACGTCGCATGCCTGCATTGCCACGGCAACGGACACGAACATATGGCTCAGGCCGAGAAAGCAGTCGCTGATCCAAGTCTGACGATCGAAAAAGCGAAACCGTGGGACGGTGACTTCTTTACGAGGCTGGATCTGTTTATCACCAAAGATCGAGCAACGTGTTTGTCGTGCCACGAGAGAGTTGTCGGGATGCCTGCCAGCTTCCGCAGCATTGATGTGAAGAGTCATCTTGCTGATCAGGGCGCAGAGAACATCGACAGCCCCGATGTCTGTTTTGAATGCCATACAGGGCATAGTCCAGGGATCTGAGATCCGTTGCTCAACACCGACCGAAAATAAGATTCCAGGAGTCTCACAGTGAACAAATCTCATGATTCAACCGGAGCATCTGGCTGCGGAAGTCGCCCCGCGACATCAGGGCTGAATATTCTGAATCAGGGAACTCCGTGCGGCGGCGGTGGATCCTGCGGTGGGGTTTCGTGCGGCGGCGAACCAAGATCAAAGGCCGATTCGCGCCGACAATTTCTGTCCCGCGCGACGTCGATGGTGTTCGGCTCGTTTGCATTGACGCTTCTGCCAATGGAACCAGCAGAAACGCCGCTGCCAGCATCTCCGGATGGCACAGCCGCTTTGCCCACACCGGCGGCTTCGGCCGCGAAACCCGTGTTGTACGGTTTTCTGGTCGACACCGAAAAATGCATCGGCTCGGGCAAATGCCTGTCCGCTTGTCGTACCGAGAACCATGTGCCCGAAGGTTATTCCCGCACGTGGGTCGAGCGATACGTCCACTTCAAAGATGGCACCGTGCAGGTCGATCTGGTTCCGGAAGCCGGGTACCACGAATCGACGCGACCAATCGTGGATGCCGCCCTGGTCGACAAAGCTTACTTTGTTCCGAAGCTCTGTAATCAGTGTGTCGACGCGCCGTGTAATCAGGTATGTCCGGTGCATGCTTCGTTCACTTCGCCAGAGGGTGTGGAACTGATCGACACCGATCACTGCATCGGCTGCGGATACTGTGTCCAGGCGTGTCCGTATGGCATGCGATACATCAATCCCGAAACCAACAGCGCAGACAAATGCACCTGGTGTTATCACCGCATCGCAAAGAACGAAGAGCCTGCGTGTGTCGAAGCCTGCCCGGTGGGTGCTCGAGTTTTCGGGAGGCTGGATGATCCCGAAAGTGAACTCAGCAAACGACTTGGCGCAACGCGTACTCAGGTGCTGAAGGAACATCTCGGCACACATCCCAAGTTACACTACGTCGGTTTGTCCAAAGAGGTGGTCTGATGCACGGCCCTTCCTTCGTTTATCCGAACGATGTCCACGTCGCGTGGAGCATCATGATTGTGTTGTACCCGTACATCACGGGACTGGTCGCTGGCGCGTTCGTCGTTTCAGCGTTGTACCACGTGTTTCATGATCACAAACTCAAGCCTGTGGCTCGACTGGCTCTGGTGACCGCGTTGTGTTTCTGTTCCTGCGCGACGGTTCCGCTGCTGCTGCATCTGCATCATCCGGAGCGAGCTCTTAACATAATGATTACCCCCCATCAAACGTCTGCAATGGCAGGCTTTGGCTTCATCTACAGCCTGTACATGTTATTGCTGATTGTAGAAGTGTGGCTGCTGTATCGTCCGGAAATTGTCGAAGGCGCTGCCAACGCGACGGGGCTCAAAGGTTTCATCTTCCGCATTCTGGCCCTGGGCTCACGACAGATTACTCCGGGAAGTCAGAAGGCTGACGAATGGCTGATCGGAGCGCTCGCTATCATCGGGATTCCGGCTGCCTGCGTGCTGCACGGTTATGTGGGCTTTCTGTTCGGCGGCATTAAAGCGAATCCCTGGTGGTCGACGGCGTTGCTTCCGGTAATCTTTTTGATCTCCGCCATTCTCTCCGGCATCGCTGCGTTGCTGCTGCTTTATCTGGTGTTGTGCTGGGCAAAAAAGATCACACCAGATGCAGACTGCGTTCGCTCACTTTGCAAGTATCTCTGGATGTCGCTTGTTGCCGCGGTATCGCTGGAAATGCTTGAATTGCTGCATCTGGCTTATGAAGCCGGTGCCGAATGGGAAGTGCTGCGAGAACTACTGACCGGACGACTGGCCGTTTCCTACGGCTTGATTCAGGTAGCAATCGGATCGCTGATTCCGTTCCTGCTGTTGCCGATGGCGTTTCGCATCGAACGCTATGCAGGGCTAAGAACTTTTCTGGGCACCGTCTCCGGAGTTCTGATACTGATTCAGGTCTTTGCGATGCGATGGAACGTCGTCATCGGCGGACAGATGTTCTCCAAGAGCTTTCGTGGCTTCGTCCATTACAATCTCACGCTCGATGGTCGCGAAGGCTTAATCGCCGCTATCGTCGTGTTGACTCTGCCATTGCTGGCGCTGTCCGCGGCCAGCCGACTTCTGCCCCTGATCGGCGATGCAGAACCTCACACACCTCCCCAGGATCTTTGTAAGTCCATGCCGCTGGATGTCTGCACAAGCCATCAGTAAATGGCCATGTAGATCCTTTCTGCCGGAAAGGATTTTCGTATGGCCGCAAGGCGAACCTCGTGTGCAATCGGACCAGGTATACCGACCCAGTTCGTCAGTTGACACGCACATAGGTCGCGGCAAGCCGCGAAGTCCTGCCCGGCAAGCAGGACCTACTGAACTCGCAAGTCCCACCAAAAGATCACTGAGCCCTTACCGAGTACCGCGCCGCGATAAACAAGTTACACTCCGGCTGGTGCTTTTTGACTTGATGTTGTTCACAACATGTGACAACAAGTTCGCACCAGAATTCCTGCAGGGGAGATCGACGTGCGACTATCAGCAAAGTGCGCCCAACTGTTGTGGATTGCGATTCTTGCCACGATGAGTGGTTTTGCTCTGCCTTTTCCAAAAGCCGTCGGCCAGGAATCTTCCGAGCCTCTTGACGTGGCGTTCAAATCGAAGCTCGATGGAACCGAACAGCGCTACGTCGTGATTCTTCCGCCCGGGTTTCGCAACGACGCAGCTTACGACCTTGTGATTGCTCTGCACGGACACGGATCAGATCGGTGGCAGTTTGTTAAAGACGATCGCGGAGAATGCAAGGGCTCGCGCGATGCGGCTGCAGAACAGCAGATGATCTTTGTTTCACCCGACTATCGAGCAAAGACGTCGTGGATGGGACCTGCTGCCGAAGCGGACATGTTGCAGATGCTGGATGACCTGCATGGCCGCTATCGAATTCGCGATGTGATCGTTTCCGGTGGCTCCATGGGCGGTACTTCGGCCCTGGCGTTCGCTGCTCTGCATCCCGAATTTGTCGATGGTGTCGTTTCGTTAAACGGAACCGCCAACCTTGTCGAGTACCCCAATTTTCTGGAAGCCATCACCGAGTCCTACGGTGGCTCGAAAGTCGACAAGCCCGGCGTCTATCGCCAGCGTTCGGCCGAATTCTTTCCTGATCGCCTGACGATGCCTGTTGCAACGACAACCGGAGGCAAGGATAAGCTGGTTCCACCCGACAGCGTCCTGCGTCTGATGGAGGCTCTGAAGAAACAGGGATCGCCGGCATTGTCTCTGCATCGGCCTGAAGGCGGCCATGATACGAACTACGAAGACACTCGATCCGCGTTTCGCTTTGTGATCGAGAATCTAGCTGCCAAACGATCAAAGCGACCACCGGTGCTCAGCGTTTCTGATCAGCCAATGACAATCGTCTGTCTCGGTGACAGCGTGACGGGCGTGTATTACCACACCGGTGGCCATCGAGCGTATCCGGAAATGCTTGAACTGGCTCTGAAGGCTGCTCGTCCCAAAGCCACAGTCAAAGTCATCAACGCTGGAATTAGCGGCAATACGACTCGCGATGGACTCAATCGTCTGGACTCAGACGTGCTGATGCATAAGCCCGACGTTGTGACGATCAGTTTTGGTCTTAACGACATGGTGCGTGTGCCGATCGAGGAATACCGAAGCAACCTCGAACAGCTCATTGATCGCTGCCGCGAACAAAAGAGCCAGGTGGTTTTGTGTACTCCGAATGCGGTCATCAACACCGGCGATCGACCGATTTCCAAGCTGGTCGAATATTGCGAAGTCCTGCGGACCGTCGGTCGCGACAATAACGTTCCTGTCTGTGATCAGTATGTGGCCGGTGAAGGGTTAAAGCAGCGTGCTCCGTGGACCTGGCGACTCACCATGAGCGACGCGATTCATCCCAACATGGACGGTCACAAGCGAATGGCGGAGGAATTGTGTCGAGTGATCAGCGGAGCCAACGTTTCTCTCGACGAGGTGCAACCACCGCGGCCGATTCTTCAACGAACCCGGAAACAACTGGCTGACGGCGCGCCGCTTCGAATCATGGCGATGGAACCTGTTGCCGCGTTGGTTGAAGCCGCCATTCGCCAACATCATCCCGATGAAAAAGTGGAACTGACAACATGGGCCGTCACTGGAAAGTCACTCGCTCAACTGGAGCAGGAAGCCAACGCACAAGTGCGAGCCTTGAAACCAGATTTGGTCGTGCTGACGATCCCAGCGGAACTGACTGTTGCGAATGACGAGCCGACCGTACATTCAATTTCGTGGATCATGAACTGGTCGCTCAGTTTTGGACTGCAGGAATGGGACTGTGTTGTGGTTCATCCGTCTGTACTCACGCCAGCCGCTGATCCGGGACAAGATTCGCTGATCAGAAAGCTGGTACACGCACAGCATTTGGCATTGATCGATCGAACCTCAGAATCCGAGTCGGCCGCTGAGATCATCCAGCAGTGGATCAAAGCCGATTTGTCCTCTCCACCGCAATAAGTCTCCAACTGAAGCTGAGTTCTGGGCCACAAACGGCCGAAAATACAGGTTTGAAGACGGGTTCTGGAAGAACTATTCTCCGTGCGGCGTGAATTGAGGCAGGGTGTTCGCGGGATACCTTTTGAAGTGAGCCTCAATGTTCGCCGCGCAATGAAAAAACTCGTTGTGGATGTCTTTGTTTCTGACCGAACGCGCGACTTCTCGTAGCAGCCGCGAGTGGTTTCGGCGGGCTTTTTTCGACAAGAATGACTCATGATTCAGGTTCAGCTTCCGGACGGTAATATTCTCGAACATCAGGACTCAGCCAGTGCACTGGACGTCGCCGCTGGTATCGGCGAGCGTCTGGCCAAGGCAACAATTGCCGCCAGCATCAATGGCACAGTTGTGGATTCCATGCGACCACTGGCAGATCTTACCGATCTGCGCCCGGTCCCATTAAAACTCATCACAGAACGTGACGCCGAAGCACTCGGTGTTATGCGCCATAGTTGTGCCCACGTGATGGCGCGAGCGGTGATGCGACTTTATCCAGGCGTCGGTCTGGCATTTGGTCCGACAACCGGCCATGGTTTTTATTATGACTTCGATCTCAAGACGCCAATCAGCGAAGAAGACTTTCCCCGCATTGAAGCCGAGATGCAAAAAATCGTCGACGCGGCCGAACCATTCGACCGCTTTGAAGCTTCGCGCGAAGAAGCCATTCAGCTCTGCAGCGATCTGAGTCAGACACTAAAGACCGAACATATCCGAACCGGCCTGGCGGAACATCCAACGCTCAGCTTTTATCGCCAGGGCGAGTTTGTCGATCTGTGTCGAGGACCGCACATTCCTCACGCAGGCAAGATTAAAGCCTTCAAGCTCACGAGCGTTGCGGGCTCATACTGGAAAGGCGATGCCTCCAATCGTCAGCTGCAGCGAGTATACGGGATAGCGTTCTTCGACAAGAAGGATCTGAAGGCACATCTGGAACAGATTGAAGAAGCCAGGAAGCGCGATCATCGCGTGCTGGGCAAACGCCTGGGCCTGTTCACAATCACCAGCGATGTCGGGCCGGGGCTTTGTCTGTGGTTGCCCAAAGGCGCGATGATCCGTGCAACTTTGGAAGACTTCATTAAGGCGGAGCTGCTGCGTCG
>JBIIIF010000091.1:0-22350 GCA_044235005.1 Planctomycetaceae bacterium
TTTTCAAGATCCATTGTGTTGCCTCCGTGTCTTTTAGAACCAGAAGTCACCACAATAACCTAAACTACCCATTCGCGCAATCGTTCGCGACTACACCCAGCGGACATCAACAAAGATTACGCGACTCCGCGCACCCGGCTGAACACACGATCCTCCCGAGAACCTGAACGACTGGCGACTGGTGCATTGTCAGGAAAGGTCTGATGGATGACCAGGCCAATGGTCTTCGTAAGCCGCGTTGATTTTTCTCGCGGAAAGCGAAGTTGACGAGTTGCTGCTCGTAGAATCCTGACGCAGGACGGTTAAGCTTTGCCACTGGAAAGCTTCGTACTCGCATCAAGGTCATGCAGCGATGAACGTCACGAGAAGACGCCGCCTCATTCGAGTTCTGATCGCCAGTGTGCTTTTTCTGTCGGCCGGATTTCAAACCGCGATGGCTCAGAAATCACCCGGGCTGGGTTATGTTTATCCCCCTGCTCTGCAGGCAGGGAAAGTCCACGAGGTTGCTCTGGGGGGCTACGACTTTACAGTGGATTTGCAGTGGTTTGTTCATGATGAACGAATCACCCTGAAGACGGATGGGCTGCCGGGGGATTATCATATTCCTCCGCCGCCTTATTGGTTTGGTCCCAGAAGCGGAATGCCGGCTATGCCGATTCCGCGCGAAGTTCGCGGGCTGATCACGGTTCCAGCGGAAACTCCTGAAGGCCTGATTCGCTGGCAGGTTGCGAACGCGAACGGTTCGTCGGAGACAGCCGTCTTTTACGTCAGCCATGGCGAAGAAATCATCGAACATCGTTCACGAGATCTTCCTCAGCGACTTGAATCTCTGCCGGTCGCGGTGTCGGGCCGATTAAGTCGACTCACTGAAGTCGACCGCTATGAGTTTCTTTCAACTCGCGATCAGCTCGTGTCTGTTGATTTGATGGCCAGACGACTGGGTGTCGACATGAATCCCGTCCTGGAAGTTCGCGATGAGTCCGGCCAGTCGTTGGCCAATGACACGGACACGATGGGGCAGGACGCAGGCTTCTACTTCTCCGCTTCAGCAGGCAGGACTTACACGGTCAGCGTCTTCGACCTGGATTTTCGAGGTGATCGGGCGTTTGTGTATCGTCTCGCGTTAAGCACAGGGCCGAAGATCCACAACACCATCCCAGCCCATGTGCAGCGTGGAAGTACCGTGGAACTGGAAGCCCTCGGACCTGGACTGCAAACCGGCACTGCGAAGCTTGAGTCGATCAAAAGTACAGTCACAATTCCCGCTGAACCGGTCGCTACACATTTTCAGCATGTCGTTCAGACACCGAGCGGGGATGTTTCTGTTCGAATCCCCATCTCAGATGTGCCGGAGAGTATTCGGAAGGAAGAGATGACGGCCATCACGGGATCAGGAGCTGTTACGGCGTTCATTCCCCGTGAGGAAGTGTCTCAAAGATACTCGATGGCTGTGATGACCGGCGAACAATGGACTCTTGATGTGGCATCGCACGGCGAAGGCTCGCTTCCGGATTTGTCGCTGGAGGTTCTTGACGAGACCGGAAAAGTGATCGCAGAGAACGACGACGGGGCTGTCGATTCTGATCCGACACTTCAGTTCAAAGCCGCGACAACGGGCAATTATACGGCCATTGTCAGGAAGGTGACGGCCGCATCAGACAGGGATGTCTATCGACTCCAATGCTTGCGACAAGTGCCCGACTTTCTTCTGACAACGCCTCAGATGGTTACCCTGCCGCTGGCCGGCAAGGCAGAGATTGCGGTGCAGGCGGTGCGTTCCGGAGGCTTTGACGGTGAGATTGCTCTGAGTGTCGAAGGGCTACCGGAAGGAGTGACAGCCACAGGCGACTGGAAGATTCCCGCTGGCAAATCGGATGCGAAAGTGACTCTCGAATCTGCAGCAGACGTGGCTGTCGTGGCAAAGCTTGTCACAATAGTGGGCAGCTCCATGGTGGGAACCACGGAGACTCGTCGTATCGCTGCTTCTAATGCCGGAGGAAACCTTTGCCCGCGAGAACTCTCTGATCGTCAGGTTTCTGGAACACTGCTGGCCATGACGATGGCCGCCCCGATTGAAGTGCTTGTGGTCGACAAAGAACGTCAGCGCGATGTCCACCGAGGCACAACTTATCTGGCGGAACTGGAACTGGTTCGCAAGGATGGTTTTTCCGGAGAGATCAAACTGGAGATGACCGCCAAACAGGATCGCCAGCGCATGGGGACTCTGGGAGGAATTCTGACGGTCCCTGCCGACCAGAACCGCGCGTGGTATCCATGCTTTCTTCCCGAGTGGCTGCCGATGGACCTGACTCGCCGCATCATTGTGCATGGGGTTGTGGCGGTGCCAGACCCCAAAGGCAATGTGCGTTACCTGACAAAGCCCGGAAATGCTCGTATCACCATGATCATGGAAGGCGCTTTGTTGAAGTTGTCTACCGAAAACTCCGACGTGGTGACTCCGATGGGCGAGATTCAGGAGATCGTCGTCAATGTCGCTCGGTCTCCCAAACTTCCGCTGCCGGTGAAAGTGGAGCTTATTGTGCCGGAAGAGGCGACGGGATTCATTTCGGCAACACCTTTGTTGATTGAGCCAGACAAAAACCAGGGAGTGCTGCAAATCTTTTCGAAGATCGACGAACAACTGAGAGGCCAATGGAACCTGACCGTGCGTGCAACCGCTCTGCAGGACGGAGAATGGCCTGTTGTTTCGGAATCAGAAATCCATATCGAGTATGTTTCCGCGCCCTGATTCTGGCTGACCAGCGGCACTATGTTGAACAGTGAACGCAAGAGCCCGCGTAAGGACCATTCCCGGAATAACTTCCGGCTTGCATCAGGTGGCGACTCAATCGGTGTGCCTGCATTCGCTGAGGCTCACTTGTCACACCCTACAAAAAAACAACGAAATTTGTAGACAAGTTCGCGTTAGCGGACGCAGGCACACCACATACGCATGTTGTTTCGCATCAGTTCCTGCGTGCGCCTGCCTGAAACTGTCAGGAGAAAAAAGGACAAAAAAACTCACTGTGGCAGATTTCGTGTGATCTGATATAGACTTCGCGACGTTTCAGCGTCTTCGCCGGGATTTGAATGATCAGAAATTGGCGCTGGCACAAGCTGACATTATTCACTTAGTAAATCTTTTGGGGAGCCCGTTCAAATGGGGTTGTTTGACAAGCTGCGAAATGAATTGATCGACATCATCGAGTGGGTTGATGATTCGCGACACACGCTGGTCTGGCGGTTTCCTCGTTACCAAAACGAAATCAAGAATGGGGCACAACTCATTGTTCGGCCAGGCCAGAAAGCGATCTTCGTTCATCGCGGCCAGATTGCCGACATTTTCGAACCGGGCAATTACGAACTCAAGACAGACAATCTGCCGATTCTCAGCACAATCGCCGGCTGGAAATATGGCTTTAACAGTCCGTTTCGGGCGGAAGTCTATTTTGTCAGTACGAAGCAACTGACAGACCTGAAATGGGGGACTCCAAATCCGATCATGATGCGTGATCCGGAGTTTGGCCCGATCCGAATTCGCGCATTCGGAACTTATGCTGTCAAAGCTGTTGATCCCAAGGCGTTGTTAACGGAACTGGTTGGCACCGACAAAGAGTTTGGTGCTGATGCCGTAACGGAATTGCTGCGGTCAATTATCTCCAGCACGATTGCGGAAGTGCTGGCGAAGTCGAATGTGGCTGCCTTGGATCTTGCGACGAAGTATGGTGAATTTGGTGAACTGTTGCGAAAGGCCGTGCAGGAAAAAATCGACGACGAGTATGGTCTCGAAATTCCTCAGTTGATCATTGTTAACATTTCGCTGCCGGAGGCGGTCGAGAAAGCGCTGGATACTCGCACAAGTATCGGTGTGATCGGTGACCTTGGAAAATTCCAGCAGTATCAGATGGGTCAGGCGCTAACTGCCGGCAATGGACCGGGTGATGGTGCGGGAGCAGGACTGGGGCTCGGCATCGGTGTGGCCATGGCCGGACGAATGATGCAGCCGGGAATGTTCCCCGGAATGGCTCCCGCCGGAGCTGTGCCAGGAATGGCACCACCAACTCCTCCGGCGATGTGGCATGTCGCCATGAACGGCCAGTCTCAGGGACCTTACGGCGCGGAACAGGTTGCTTCCGGAATTGCTGCAGGACAAATCACACCAGCGACATTGGTCTGGACGGCCGGAATGGCCAATTGGGTTGCGGCCGGTCAGGTGCCTCAACTCGCCGGGGCCTTCGGGCCACCAGCACCGCCACCAATGCCAGCTCCGTAATTTCTGTCTGCATGGTCTCAGGAACCAATCGCTCGATGCTCCGGTTTGGTGACATCGAAATTGGTTCCTGATCCGGTTTCCGGGACGTGCGGTAAAGTCTGAGCGGACCAGACGATGCGGATATCGCGAGACGTGATCGCAATGGAAGCGTCGGACGCTCAGGTAAGTAGAATTGGGTGTCTTCCTTTTCTGAATTTGAAATACTCAACGGGTCAATTTTTTCATGCCGCTTGAAACAGACTCACAGGATGACTCTGCGGATCTGCCGTCTGAGAACGACCCTAACGGCCCGTTGGATATTCATCGTCGAGATGTGCGGACCGGTGAAGTGGGACGCACGTTCGACTCTGGTGAAGGGCGCGTGTTTCCGTGCGAATCGTGCGGGGCCGACCTTGAATTCCATATTGGGGAACAGTCTCTGAAATGCCCGTATTGTGGTCACGTCAAGGAGATTGAAAAATCAGGCGACGCTGTCCTTGGGGAGCAGGACTTTCATGCCATGCTGGAGCAACTTCGGCAATGGCGTGAGGAAGCTCGCGACCGCAAGGTGCAGGAAGATCCATCAATCGCTGCAACCGAGGAAACTCATCGCGAACTGCGGTGCGAATCCTGTGGTGGCAATGTGGAATTCTATGGAACACTGACGAGCACTCTTTGCCCCTACTGTGCGTCACCTGTGCAGCTTGAGAACGCTCACAAGTGCGAGGAACATCGAATTCCGGTCGATGGCGTACTGCCGTTTCAGATTGATAAAGACGATGCCCGCCGCAATCTGCAGCAGTGGGTCCGTTCTCGATGGTTCGCTCCGAATCGATTTTCCAAAGAGGGAGCGGACGGCAAGTTTAACGGCATCTATTTGTCTTACTACACATTTGATTCGATGACCTACACCGCCTATTCAGGGCAACGCGGAGAACATTACTATGTGACCGTGGGGGATGGGAAGAATCGACGCACCGAACGAAGAACTCGCTGGTATCCTGCCAGCGGATCCTTCCAGCGATTCTTTGATGACGTTCTGGTCCTCGCCAATACGGGACTTCGCAGAGACTACATGCTGGCTCTGGAACCGTGGCCGCTGCTCAAGGTTGTCCCATTCACTCAGCAGATGCTCGCCGGTTTGATGGCGCGTACGTATGACATCGAACTGGATGCGTGCTTTAAAGAAGGCCGGCAACGCATCGACGCGGCCATTCTGTCCGAGGTCCACCAGCGGATCGGCGGCGATACACAAATGGTCAGCAGTGTGAAAAGCCAATATGATGCAATCACCTATAAGCATCTGCTTCTGCCGGTTTGGTTGATGGCTTATCGGTTTAACGGCAAGACATTCCAGGTGTTTATCAACGCCGCAACGGGCGAAGTTCAGGGCGAACGACCCTATAGCGTCTTAAAGATTATGTTTGCCGTGATCCTTGGGTTGGCTGCTGCAGCCGGAATCTACGCTGCGACACAGCGATAATCACCGCGATAATTCAACATCCTTGCTGACTGCTCCAGTACTCGACCTGGGTCAGGCATGAGCCTCTGCGAGGATTGCCCGCGTTAGCGAGCGAATGGACAGGATGGGCAAGGAGGGTATTTTTCTCTGGCGACGAAATGGTCCGGTCGCCAGTGGGCCTTCTGGTTCGAGAAGCAGGCCCTACGCACGTCAATGATGCGGAAAAAGTGGCGTTTCAGTAAAGTGAATGCCAGGTTTCGGTAAGAAGTTCCCAGAGCGGTGAATTGTCCGAAAAAACGACATGGATAGATTGGGAATTCTGCGGCAACAATGAGAAGATGCGCTGTTGTATGGATTTTCATTGTTGCTCTGCAAATTCACAATCTGCCAATTGTTCCCGACGATACAGGATGTGTGTCGTCAGCAGACTGCCACTGCAGGCAAGTTGTAAAAGGAAAGTGATCATGTTCTCAGGACTGCGCAAACGATCGATTCAGCGAGCGTTGGGCGTTCTATCGCTGGCCGCTGCGATGCTGGCCATCACCGCGTCATCGCCGACTGCACTTCAGGCGACTCAGGAAGAAACGTCGACCGTTACAGAGACGACACTAACGATTCCGGATGATCTGTCTGCGGAGTCGCTGGAAGCGATCGATGCGGAACTTGCCAAGTCATTGAATCCGAAGCTGGCAATTCTATTTGATGCATCACAACCTGCGGATGCCCGCAAGGCGGCTGCAGCGGAACTGACCCAGGCGGCCGGTGCAATCAATGGAAGCTCACATCCGCTCGAAACGTTGAAACGACATTTGCTGCGTCGTACATCTCTGATGCAGGCGGCATTGCTGGCTGCTGAAGCGGGTGATCTGACAGCGTCACCAGAAGCTGGCTCAGACAAGTTGGCAGAAGCTGTCGCTGCGGCAGAAGCAATGCTCACTGCAATGACGAATGGCGAGGGCTGGGTGACTTATCTGCGTCTTGCTGAAATTAAGTCCGGAAGCGCTGACGACGCGATGAAGAAGCAGGTGCTCGCGAACCTTTCTCCTGGCGATACACTCAACAGTGAGCAACTCGTGTTTCTGACTCGTCCGGCATTGCAGAAGCTGAAGGCAGCTCTCGAAACATCATTGGCTGCCAGTTCAATCAACGGCGACGAAGCGGCTGTTCGTGCGGCTTTGAATTCACATGTCAATTTGCTTCTGACCTCAATTTTCGCGTGGGAAAAAAGTGCACTTGCGAAAGATGCTGAGAGTACTCGTACAGCATGGCGGGCACTGCGAAGTCGGTTCCCGGCCGCGTCGGAGGTGATCCGGCCAGTCGTGAATGAAAACTACTTCAATCACAACGTCCACTTCACTGTTTCAGAAGACCTGCTTTCTCGGTTGATTTCAGACTACCGCAGTGAGAGCGGCTGTATTGCGGACTGCATCATGGGAGCGTGGGTGACGGGATCTCAAACAACGACCGTTGATGTGCGAGCCGACATTCGCCCGTCGCAGAATACGGCGGCATTTGATCTGAATGTGACCGGGAATACTCAATCCAGCACCAAGGCTCAGAAAAGTCCTGCGACGGTCTGGACGAATGGCAATCACCACTTCTGGATGAATCGTTCGGTGCATTTTGACGGCCGACATGTTAGCGCCACCGGGGCCAGCTTCAACGTTGATACGAACAGCCGTACCGTGGGTCTGGCAACGGAATATGACGGAATTCCGATCATTCGCGGCATCGTGCGGAAGATGGCTGCTCAGAAGATCGCCGAGAGCAAGCCAAAGAGTGAAGCCATCACAGCCAGCCGACTGCGTGAAGAAGCGCTGCCGAAGTTCCAGTCTGAAACCGATCAGCAGTTTTCGACCGGCAATGAAACACTGACAAAGATGCTTGATTCTCTCGAACGCCGTGGCGTTGCCCCGGACAGCATTAGTGCTCGTTCCAGCAACACACACATTGCAGTCAGCTCTCGGACAATTGGCGTTGCTCGACTTGGTGGTTCAGTTCAACCTCCGGCGGCACTTGTTGCGAAGGGTGCTGCTGCTCAACTTCATCAGTCGGCACTCAATAATGCGATCGACGCACTTGGATTCCAGGGGCGTGCAATTCCAGAGAAGGATTTCGTGACGGAACTGGAAGCCGCCATGAGCGATCTCTTCCAGCGAGAAATAAAGCTGACAAATGGTGAGCCTGCTCCGGCAGCCGAAGGCGAAGAAGCTGAGCCACCAACCATCTTCCTGTTCAGTAAGACAGATCCGATCCGAGTTCGCTTCGACAATGGTCAGATCATTCTGTCACTGCGAACCGGAATTCGTCAGGAAGGCAAAGAAGAGATTCCGGAAGAGACCGTGACGATTCCAATCGCAATGTCTCTGCAGAACGGGAAAGTTGTTATCGAACCGGGCAACATTGCCGTGACCGGGCGCCCAACGCGATCGGTTCAGATCAAGCGAGTTCTTGCTCGAAGAATTGTCCGCAAAGAACTCAGCCCGACCATCGACCTGCAGGCTGCCGGGGATAAAACTCTTCCGGTAACGTTTACAAACATTCAGTTGGCGGACGGCTGGTTGACCGCTGAAATGGAGTGACGAATGTTAAGTGGAGTCACTGATGATCAGACTCTGCTGAGTCTGTCATTGAGATAAGCTTCGAGTAAATGAAAAGCCTGGACTCATCAAGAGTTCAGGCTTTTTCTTTTTTCAGTTGTTTACCTGAGACGCACTATTGGAGATGCAGGCGAGAACTGCTCCGGGGAGCCCCTGACAAAAACTGCGCCAGGTTCGGTTGGAGTGCTCTTTCGGGACGTCCCGAAGCTGCTAAGCCGAGACGCTGAGCTTGAATTTCCTGCAACGGACACGGGAGCGAAATTCTGCACTGACATCGCCGACTCCGGAACAACATTCATCACTTCTGCCGCACCCATTCCTTAAAGTGCTACTTTGATGGAAGCCAATCCTGTTGTCGTGCACAATCTGGAGCTCAGCGTTTCTTCTTCGAAGGCTTTTCCCAGAATGTCGCTTCATCTGACAGCGGTCCGGCAAGAGGTGGCGTTTCAAAATAGACGCCGTCGGTGATCATGCGAGGATCCCCGGTACGTTTCAGCTCTGCCAGAAGCTGCTCCTCCAAAGCGGCCTTTACTTCGGCATACGCGGGATCGTCAGCCACATTCTTTGTCTCATGGGGATCCTTGCGGCGATCGTAGAGCTCGTACTTCGGACGTTTGCCATAAACCCAGTCGTAGTGCGACTTCCACTCGGGCGAATTTCGGACTCCAACAAGCCACGCCTTCGTCGGCCCTGCGTCTTCATCAGGATGAGTCACTCGAGTTGAATTTGTGATTTCTTCCGCTGTGGGAACATCGTCTCCATCGAGGCGATAAGGATCACCCAGCGGCCAGCGGTCGGGACGAAAATTGACGATCAGCAGATGATCGGCCGTATGAATCGCTCGTTGTGGATACGGACTGTAATCTGTGCGAGCAATCTCGACGTGCCGTTCTCGACCAGTCACCACCCAGGTGCGTTGGGGGTCAACAAGACCGCTTGCATCAGACTTCAACACCGGCCAAAGACTGCGTCCGGTCATGACGTCCGGAACCGGCACGCTCGCCGCTTCCAGAAACGTAGGGGCCAGATCGGTCAGATTAACGAAGTCGTCCAGGATTCGCCCGCCATTCACTCCCGGCCCACTGATGGCCAGTGAAACGCCGGTTCCAAAGCCATAGAGATTGCATTTGCCGTGAGGAAACCCGGGGGCACCGTGATCGCCGCTGATCACAATCAAGGTGTTTTCAAGTTCGCCGGAAGCTTCTAATTGCTTCATCAACACGCCAATGCCCTCATCCCACGCGGCAATTTCTCCGAAATAGTCGGCCAGGTCCTCGCGTACTTCCGGCACGTCCGGGAGATAGGCCGGCATTCTTCCTTTGAGCTGATCGGGATCGATGCCCCACAGGTTTTTGCCGCTGCCTTTCGTCCATGAACGATGCACGTTGGTTGGACCAAACCAGTAACAAAACGGCTGATCGGCCGGGCGCGCGTCCAGGAACGCCGCAAAGTTGCCGCGAATCTCACTGTAAAGTTCTTCTTTGGCTTCATCAGGTTTCACTCCCTGACCAATCAGCTTGGTCACGTTCTGGGAAAACTGATTGAAGCGACCGCCGGATTTCTGATAAGAAAACTTCTGGCCGCCGTATGGTGCGTCGGCCGGCGAACCGGGACTCCAGACTTTATAGGTTTTTCCGATGTGATAGCCCGCATCTTTCAATAGCAGCGGAAAAGCCGGAATGGTTTCATCCCACACCGCTCCTCGCAGAATCGCACCGCGACCTGTTCGCCAGAAATACTGGCCGGACAACAAAGAACTGCGACATGGTGTGCATGAAGGAGCATTCACGTGAGCGTTACGGAAGAGCACTCCGGACCGAGCGATTCGATCAAAGTTCGGAGTGCGTACGACGTCGTTGATGCCTCCGGCTCCGTTCGCTTCGGCATAAATGCTGGCGTAGCGTCCCCAGTCATCGGCGAAGAAGAACAGAATGTTCGGCCGCTTTGGTTCGGCAGCGGAGACTCGCTGGTCAACAGAGATCGCAATCCCCGGCACCATCAATGTCAGTATGAAAGCAACAGTAGAACTCTTCCGGATGTTTTGACAAACGAACACAGCGTTAATCCTCTTGCTCGCAGAATCAGGTCGGTACCCTGAACACTTTAGCGATAGCTTCGGTTTTTTGAAGTTGCGCGTTTCAGACCTTCGGTTGATCGAGCTTGATAAAACAGAGGGATTTATCACAACCCGAAGCGTCAGTTTTGAAGTCGCGCGTTTTGTTCATGATGTCCCCTCTCCCCCAATTCATTTGCGGATATGGTTCGTCGTTAAAAGGTTGCATTTGGTCGCAAATGAATTGGGGGAGAGGGGGCTTTTTCTCGTACTCTATATTTCCGTAAACCCCCTCATCCGGCCTGACGGCCACCTTCTCCCCCGACGCGGGGGAGAAGAGACTAAATTGCGCAACTTCAAAACTGACGCAGCGGGTTGGGAATAAATCAAGACGCTGTTAAGCATTCTCTGTGCATCGATAGCGAGCAACAATTTTCTTTGCAGCGCGCAAACCATCGACGGCGGCAGTGACAATTCCGCCGGCATAGCCAGCTCCTTCGCCGATTGGATAAACGCCCGGCATCGCCGGAATCTCCATCGTCTCATGATCTCGATCAATGCGTACCGGTGAGCTGCCGCGCATCTCCGGTCCGACGAGCACCGCGTCTTTCAGATACTGACCTTTCCACTGCTGATCCATGATCGGCAAACCAGACATCATCGCCTTCAGGATTGGCGGCGGCAAAACGGCCGACAGATTCCTCGAGGCCGTTCCCCGCTCATAAGACGATGGCAGTTGTTCGTTCGGCGACGGTGTACGGTTCACCAAAAAATCGGAGGCACGCTGCACCGGCGCCTTGTAGTCGCCACCGGTCAACTGGAAGGCGATGGATTCATACTTCCGCTGCACATGCACGCCCGCCAACGGATGCGAACTGCCGAACTCATGAGGTTCCAGGGTCACGACCAGACCACTGTTGGCAAACGTTGAATCGTGACGAGAATTGCTCATACCATTCGAACAGTACATGTTCGGTTCGGACACGCTCGGAATCACAATCCCGCCCGCGCACATGCAGAACGTGAAGAGATCCTTCTGGCCCTTCGCGACGATGGAATAATCGGCGGCACCAAGCAGAGTCAGATATTCGTCGCGGCCATACTTCTTCGCGTTGACAACTTCCTGAGGCTGCTCAATACGTAGTCCAAGCTGAAATGCCTTTTGCTTCAGCGGCAGACCCGTCTCCAGCAGCATTTCGTAGGTATCGCGAGCACTGTGGCCAATTGCCAGCACGCAGACCGAGGTGGGAACAAATCCCGACGACGTTTCAATTCCCGCCAATCGGCCGTCTTCGAATTTCATGCCCTCAAGTCGACAGCCAAAGCGATACTCGCCGCCAAGTTCTTCAATCTTTCGACGATAGTTGCGACAGATCATGGGCAGCTTGTTACTGCCAAGATGGGGACGATGTTCATAAACGAGCGATGGTCGACCGCCGCAATCAACAAAACTCTGCAACACCCAATCGACATCCGGACCGGTAATGCGGCAGGTGAGTTTTCCATCACTGAAGCAACCTGCCCCGCCTTCGCCGAACAGATAGTTGTTCTCGTTATCATGCTCGCCGCCCGAATCGAATTTTCGAATCGCGGGCACGCGTTCCTTCACTGCCTGACCTCGTTCGATAATCAGAGGTCGGTAGCCCTCCAAAGCCAGGAAGTAGCCCGCCAATAAACCGGCCGGACCGGAACCGACGATCACCGGGCGATGCGGCAGTGGTTCATCTCCCGGAAGCGGCTGTTCAAACCCGGGAGCTTCCCACTCGGCGACATCGATTCCATAACCATGGCGAAACCGATCGATGTCCGCATCAGCGATCGTCAGACTCAGCGAGTATACATATTCCAGTCGAAACCGGTTCCGCGCGTCCATGCTTTTCCGCAGGATCTTCAGACCCTGAAGATCAGCCAGCGGAACGTCCAGACGGTTGGCGACTTCGCCGGGCAATTCCTGCTCGGGCAGTTCAACGGGAGTTCTGAGATTTGTAATTCTCAGCAGCATACGCAGATCAATTCTGAGGGAACAATTAAGCGGACATCGTGGTCGGGTTTAGCACGGGATTGTGAGAGGGTGGCAGTCTGCTGAGCAAAAGTCAACGAGCCACCTCACCGTCTCACGAACAGGGAGCCAGGTCGGGGCAAATTCATGTTTTCTGCGTCACGATCCGCAGGTTATTCGTTTGCTCTCAGGGAATTGCGACATTTATGATTGCTATGGTCAACCTCGGCACGGGAATATTGGCCCGAAGTTCAAGGGATTGTGACGTGTGCCTCGCCCCGGGATCTGTTCGTGTTTTCTCAAATCGCCAAAGTTATTTGTCAATTCCTTGTTTCACGCAGATTGTTTGCGTTCCTGATCGCAATTCACCTGCCCATGGTGTTGCGTTATTTTATTGAGTTATGGCCGCGACAACATTACCAATTCTTCCCGTTTGCAATCGTCGCGTTTGTTGCGCTGTTTGCTACACGGAAAAGTGAACAACCGGAACGCTGGAGTTTGCTGACGAAGTCATTGATCGGGCTTGATTTTGTCTGCATGATTGTGGGTTGCGTGCTGTTCTCGCCGTGGTTCTTTGCTGTCGGGCTTCTTTGCTGTTTGACCGCATGGTGTTTGGCCAGTCGGGATGATGGATACGACCGATCCTTGTTCTACCTGTCGGCATTGCCGTTGGTCGCCATTAGATTGCCGCTGAACTATGACGAACCGGTCATCATGTGGCTGCAGCAAGTCACCACCTCTGTCGCCAGTGGCATACTGCACCGAACGGGAATGTTGCATTATCGTGAAGGCAATGTTCTGAGTTTCCCTGGCAAGAGTTTCATGGTTGCAGAAGCCTGCAGTGGTGTGCAATCGCTGTTTACGATTCTGTTTCTCGCTGCTTTGGTCTTCTGCCTGAAGCGACGTTCGTTGATTCACGGTTTATGTCTTCTGTCGTTCGGACTGATTCTGTCCGGAATGATGAACATTCTTCGTGTCGTCACGATTGCTGTGGCCTGGGAAGTCAACGGAACCGATCTTTCTACCGGATGGCCGCACGATACCCTGGGATATCTTTGTCTTGGCCTCGCCGCGGCCATGCTGTTGAGCGCGGACCGTCTGTTGGAGTTTCTGTTGGACCCGTTGCTGGATGTGCGACGTCACGGAGGCGGAAGTCTGTACTTTAATCCATTGATTGCTGCCTGGAATAAAGTCTTTACTGTGCTGCCCGTGGCAGATCCCAAATTTGCAGTACTTCAATCACCGGCACTTTTGGACAGTCGAGTGACGGAGGCGGAACGTCGAGAGCATGCACCAGTAACAAACCTCTTCGGTCCAATGTTATGGCTTCAGTTTCTGATGGGGGGAATGGAATCGTGGTTGTTCTCTCGGTCTCAACACCATCTGCTGGCTGGTATGCCGTTTCTGCTGTTGACTGTTGTTGCAGGAATTCTGGTGTCGTGGCAGCGGCACTCGTCAGCGGACCCGATTCTGGCTCAGTATGAGGAGGCTTTTAATCAGGCGGTTGCTGCAGAAGATGCCATTCGACAGGAAACGTATTTGCGAGCACTCGGGAGTCTGCGTCCTTCTGAGCCTGCTTATCGTTTTCGGCTCGCGCAGTTTATGTTGAGTCATGGAAAGCCAGCCGATGGTGTCAGTCAGATTGTGGGGCTGGCCCCTGAGGAGCGTCCCGGATACACGGAAGCTCATTTGTGGCTGGCGACTCAGGCTGTGCAGGCCAGCCCCGTTCTGTCATTGACCCGCGAACAAATTGAGCAGCACCTGAAGCATGTGTTGAGCCTTTCTTCGAGGAACCTGCAGGCTCATCTTCTGCTGGCTCAGCTCTACGCGGGACGTGAGGAATGGAAGTTGGCGGAGCGTTCTCTGACAGAAGCTGCTGCTATTGCTCCGGAACATCATCTGGCTCTGGCAAAACTTCGAAAACAGTTGAACCGCGACTCTGAGGACATTGCCAGATCCACGCAACTGGCTCTGGAGCATTTCACGAAGCAGTTGTCGGCAGATCGCTTCAACGTGAAGACTCGTATTGCCCTTGCGGAAACGCTGGTGGTGGCGGAGCAGGATGCACAGGCTCGCGAGTTGCTTGTCGCCGGATTGCAGCAGAAAGATGATCCACAACTGCGTCGCGCACTCAACGACTTTGACATGTTGCAGGTGGAGCGTCGTTTGAATTCATCCGGACTGAATCGAGATGCGGTCATTCCGGTCGTTCTGCAGGCACTTCAGAGAGATCCCTCTCATCTGACGGCCGTGCAAATGCTGGCCGGACTTCAGGCGATGGGCGCGACTTTTCCTGCAGATTCACTTGAACCTGCGATCGAGTACTGGGAACAGGCCGTAGAAAAGTCGCCGGAGTCGGTGGGCGCTCGCGTGCTGCTGGGTGAGCTTTTGCTGGCCACAGGAGACGAAGCCGGAACGATCAAAGTGCTGACTCCCGCTGCCGAAGCACAGCCCGAACTTCGGCTCGATCTGGTGCGGCTGAAACTGAAGAACGGCTCCTCCGATGAAGCCTCGCGATTGCTTGAGACGCTGATCTCCGAAGCACGGCTGAAGCTTGCCGAGGCTCCCGATGATATCGCCCTGAACTCCAGACTCGCGCAAGCCCTGTTGGTCGCAGGTCGAATTTCCGAGGCGAAGCTACAACTGGCTCGCTTTGCGAAGGATCCTGACATCAGTGCGATTCCCGAGCCTCCGGAACTTGCCGCATTGTATGGCCAGGCGTGCGTCGCGGAATTTGATCAACTGACCGGTTATCAGGGGGATCCGCGTTCGGCGAGCCTCCGAGAACTAATGCCTGACAAGCTGCATGCGGCCGACGCAGAAGTGTTGCTCGGACTGCTCAACGACGCCTATGCCTGCGTGGCGACAACAAACCAGGCGATCGATCGCCTTTCGCGACTTAGCCTGTCTACTCATCCGGCAGCGTCCGGCGCGGATGAGATGTTGCGGCGATTGCGGCTGGAGGGAACTCATGGGATCACAGTGTTGAATCTTCTCGGCATGCATGCCTTGATGATGGATCGTTGTGACAAAGCCAAAGTCTGGCTGGAACAGGCCAATTTGCAGACTCGTGGGCGAGATCCCATGGTTCTTAATAATCTTGCGACAGCTCTTGTTCGCGGCGGAGGAGATTCGAAAGATCGCGCGTTGCATTTGGCCAATGAAACTTTGACCCTGCTTCCCGATCATCCCGACGCCTTGTCGACTCGCGGCGAAGTTTATGTGGCCATGGAACGCTGGCCGGATGCGATTGCCGATCTGACACAGTCACTGCAGCACCGCGCTCAAAGTGCAGAGCTGCATCGCTTGTTGGAGAAGGCTTATCTCGGCATCAACGATACTCAAATGGCCGCCGATCACCGCAAACGTGCTGAAGAACTCGAAGCCGCCGGGGAGCTTCCGTAAAACCACGTCAGAGACGTCGACCAACAGGAAGCTCGATGAGCAGTTCCGACGGAAGGTAAATTTGTTCAGCACGGCCCAATCCGTTTCGTAAGCAAGGTCCGATGTTGCGTAATGGCCGGTTTACCGTACATCCGTGCGCTGCGGATGATGATGTGTATGGGATTTCCATTGCAAACTCGTGCGATTAGGGCAGGTTCTGGTTACAACTCGCGTTTCCGCGACTCAGACTGGAGCCGTGCGAACTGTCGGAAATCCCAAAACTGCATTGACCCTGATGAACGAACTTACCACGAAAACGGCTGAACTCGTACGCCTCGAACAGGAAGAGGCGCGGTCGGATGATGCAAACTGGAAGCGCTGGGGGCCTTACCTCTCAGAACGTCAATGGGGCACGGTCCGCGAAGACTATTCGCCTGACGGCACACCATGGCAATCCTTTCCTCATGATCAGGCGCGCGGTCGTGCTTACCGCTGGGGAGAAGATGGTCTGCTGGGGATCACCGACCGGCAATGTCGGTTGTGTTTTGCGCTGGCTCTGTGGAACGGTCGCGATCCTATTTTGAAGGAGCGACTGTTCGGCGTGAACGGCCATGAAGGCAACCACGGCGAAGACGTCAAGGAAGAGTATTTTTATCTGGATTCCACGCCGACTCATTCTTACATGAAGGCGTTGTACAAGTATCCGCAGCTTGAGTATCCCTATGCGCGGCTTGTGGCGGAGAATCAGCATCGCAGTCGGCAATTGCCGGAACTGGAGCTTGTTGACACCGGAATCTTTGAACGCAATCGTTACTTCGATGTGTTCGCGGAGTACGCCAAGGAAGACCCGGACGACGTTCTGATTCGCATCACGATCGCCAATCGAGGCCCCGTGTTGGCGTCATTACATGTGCTGCCGACATTCTGGTTTCGCAACACCTGGACCTGGGGCTGCGAACATGAAGGCTGCTGGCCGAAGCCCAATATGCATCTGGATGAACACGGAAGAGTTCTGGCGGAACACGCCACGCTGGGCAAGTTCGTGTTTACTGCGGACCACGCGCCCGACGGAAAATCACCCACGTGGTTATTCACGGAGAACGAGTCGAATCCCAAGTATCTGCATGATCCTTCGTTGTCAGGCAAGTACTTCAAGGATGGTTTCCACGATTACATTATCGGCCGCCGTGTCGATGCCGTGAATCCGAAGTGTATCGGCACCAAG
Source organism: Planctomycetaceae bacterium (assembly GCA_044235005.1). GTDB lineage: Bacteria > Planctomycetota > Planctomycetia > Planctomycetales > Planctomycetaceae > SXXK01. Next base: position 16,976 of record JBIIIF010000091.1, read on the forward strand.
GCTGCTGCGCATTATCGAGTGACCCTGCGTGCGGGCGAACAGATGACTTTGCAGCTTCGATTGTGGGACTTTAACAGTCCGCCGAAGTCCGTGTTTGGTGATGAGTTTACTCGGACGTTTGAGCATCGTAAGGCAGAAGCTGATGCATTCTACGATGCAAAAATATCGCCCTCCCTTCCCGAAGAGTCGCGTCGAGTTCTCCGGCAGGCTTATTCCGGGTTAATGTGGACCAAGCAGTTTTACAACTATGTCGTGGAAGACTGGTTGAATGGCGATCCGAACTTTCCAAAGGCTCCCGAATCTCGTCGATCGATTCGCAACACGGAATGGCCGCATCTGTTCAACCGCGACATTATCTCGATGCCGGACAAATGGGAATACCCGTGGTATGCCGCGTGGGACCTGGCATTTCACATGGTCCCGATGGCAGACATCGACAGCAAGTTTGCCCGCGATCAGCTTATCCTGTTCCTGCGTGAATGGTATATGCATGCCAACGGACAGATTCCGGCTTACGAGTGGAACTTCAGCGATGTGAATCCTCCTGTGCATGCGTGGGCCTGCTGGCGAGTTTACAAGCAGACGGGGCCGCCAGGTCGTCGAGATCGTTTGTTCCTCGCGCGGACGTTTCAGAAACTGCTGGTCAATTTTACGTGGTGGGTCAATCGCAAGGATTTGCTGGGCAAGCATGTCTTCAGCGGCGGCTTTCTGGGTCTTGATAACATCGGCGTGTTCGATCGTTCCAAGCCGCTGCCAACGGGCGGACATCTGCATCAGGCTGATGGGACCGCGTGGATGGGATTCTATTGCGCGCGAATGCTGACCATGGCTCTGGAACTGGCCAGCGAGAATCCCGCCTACGCGGATATGGCCAGCAAGTTCTTCGAACATTACATCGAAATCGCGGATGCGATGAATTCGATCAGCGATGTCGGTCTGTGGGACGAGCAGGACGGTTTTTACTACGACCATCTGTACAACAACGGCGAACATATTCCTCTGCGAGTTCGTTCGCTGGTGGGCATCATTCCGCTGTTCACGGCAATTATTCTGAGCGACGTCGTGCTGCAGAAGTTGCCCGGCTTCCGCCGCCGCATGGAATGGTTCGTGGAGCATCGCAAGGATCGCATTAAGAACATTACGTTCATGCAGGTTTCCAAAGAAGCCGATGCCACTCGCCCTGCTCGCGGACTGCGTTTGCTGGCGATTCCAACGCGGGAACGTATGGAAAGAATGCTGAAGTATCTGCTTGATGAGAACGAGTTCCTTTCTCCATACGGCATTCGCTCACTGTCGCGTATTCATCAGAAGCATCCGTTTGTCTTTAACGCAAACGGCGAAGAACACCGCGTTAACTACGTACCGGGGGATTCAGATTCATCAATGTTCGGCGGCAACAGCAATTGGCGCGGACCAGTCTGGTTCCCCATGAACTATCTGCTGATTGAAGCTCTGGAACGCTACGATGAATTTTACGGTGATGATTTCAAGGTCGAATGTCCGACGGGTTCGGGTGTTATGATGACGCTGGGGCAAGTTGCCGAAGAATTGATGCGACGGCAGATCCGTTTGTTCCTGCCTGATGCAAATGGCAAGCGTCCCTGTCATGGCGAAGATCCAAGATATGCCGAGGATCCGCACTTTAAAGACCTGCTGCTGTTTCACGAGTACTTCCATGGGGAAGACGGTCGTGGTCTGGGAGCAAGCCATCAAACTGGCTGGACGGCGCTCGTCGCAAAGCTGGTGAAGAAACTTCACCGTCGAGGCATCGAAATCGAATGACAGGATGATAGACTGTGGCCTGAAGATTCGTTCAGTCGAAGACAGCGCGACAGTTGAGGCCATTCCCATGAAGATGTTTCCCTGCGGAAATTCTCGCCGCGAATTCGTCTGGCAAATGGGCGGCGGATTCGCGGGCCTGGCTTTGACTTCTTTACTTGATCGAGATGGCTTCTTTGGGCGACAGGCAATCGGCAGTGATAACATTGGCCCACTGGCCGTTCGCCCTGCACAGATTCCGACGAAGGCGAAGGCCTGTATCTTCCTGATGATGAACGGCGCGCCGAGCCAGGTGGATACGTTCGACTACAAGCCATCGCTGGAGAAGTACGCTGGCAAACCTCTGCCGGCTGGCAAAGATTACATCAATTCCGGTGGTCGCAAGGTTGGTTATCTGACCCCAGCGTTTCGCAAGTTTCATCCGGGTGGAGAAAGCGGGCTACTGGTTTCGGATTACTTCCCCAACGTTCGCAAACACGCCGACAAGCTGGCGGTGATCAAGTCGTGCCATACTGATAGCCATGCTCACGGTTCTGCGCTTGTTGCGATGAATACCGGCAAAACATTTATTGGTCGGCCTTCTCTGGGTTCGTGGTGCGTCTATGGTCTGGGCACTCAAAATCAAAGCCTGCCTGGTTATGTCGTGATTCTTGATAAGCGGGGTGGTCCGATCAGTGGGCAGCCGAACTGGTCCAGCGGCTTTATGTCGGCCGCCTACCAGGGAACTCTGTTTCGTCCGGTTGGTGATCCGATTCTGGACCTGCGAGGTCCCGAGCATGTGACTCGCGAAGTTCAACACGAACAACTCGATCTGCTCGCTAAGCTAAATGAAAAGCATCTGGCTCAGCGTCCCGGCGGCGATGAGCTGGCCGCGCGGATTAATTCGTATGAACTGGCTTATCGCATGCAGACCGAAGCCCCGGAAGCGGTCGATTTGACTCAGGAAACGGAAAAGACGCTGGCGATGTATGGCGTTGGTCAGCAACCGACCGATGAGTTCGGCCGCAACTGCCTGGTGGCGCGACGACTTGTTGAACGTGGCGTTCGCTTTGTGCAGTTGTATTCCGGCGGCGGGCATCTGGAAGAAACCTGGGATGCTCATGAATCCATCGAAAAGAACCATGGCCGTCACGGAGCTGAAGTAGACCAGCCGATTGCGGCATTACTGACGGATCTGGAAGAACGCGGACTACTGGACGAAACATTGATCGTCTGGGGCGGTGAGTTCGGGCGAATGCCGTTCAGCGAAGGCCCAAATGCTCCTGGTCGAAATCATAATCCGTATGGCTTCTCCATGTGGCTTGCAGGAGCCGGAGTGAAGGGTGGCATTTCTTACGGCGAAACGGATGAGTTTGGCTTTGAAGCCGTTGTTGATCGAGTCCATCTGCATGATCTGCATGCGACGATTCTACACCTCATGGGACTGGACCATGAAAAGCTGACGTACTTTCATCAGGGCCGCGACGAAAGCCTGACCGATGTCTTTGGCAACGTGATCAAAGGCGTGTTGGCGTAAGTCGTGGCCTGAAGGATGGGAAGGTCATTTTTGAAATCAGCCCCGCAGGTCGAGTCGTCCGAATTCCTATTTGTTCTTACCCGGAGCAAGGAGATGCCGGAACTCGCTGGCGCTCGGTCCGGCCTACGAAATGAGATCCCTCAATTCATTGCTGACAGAGCACTAAGGCAGCGGCAAAGAAATAAGAGACCATCTCGGCGAGCGGCCCGGTGTGAACCGGCCGGTAGAACGGCATACCGGTCGGCTAACGCCAACCGCTCGCCATGAGTTGGTGCATGCTGAATTCCAGTAAATGCTTTGATACGGATTTGCTTCCCTGTCCAGCAGCGGGATCACGTCACCGGAAATGATTTCCATCGCCTCGATACCATTCAGTCGATAGGCGATTCGTTTTCCATCGGGACTGATCTGGCCTCCCCAGCCGCGTGCGAGTCCATCCTGTGTCTCGCCGTCCAGCGAAGTCAGCCAGATGCTGTAACCCTGCGAGCTGTTCGAGAATCCTAAAGTCTCCCCATCGGCTGACCAGCATGGCATCATCCCGCGACATAATCCCAGCGAACGACATTGGAGAAAGAACGATTTCGCGGTCTCGGTCTGGCGGCCTTGCAAAATCCGCAGGTAAAGGCGACGCTGAAACTGACTGAGGAGCAATCCCAAGCGATCGCCGATATCCAATCACGGCAAGGTCCCCAGTATGAAATGTCAGCAATGCAGCCCATGACAACGCCTGTTTCGCCGGAGGAATTTCGGAAACGCTCGCAGGAGTTCCAAAAGCGTTCCGAGGAGTATGGCGTGAAGGCTCGCGAATTTATGGATCGGCAAAGTGAGGATATTGCGGCAGTTTTGAGCGACGAACAACGCATTACCTTCACTGAGATGACGGGGTACAAATTTCCGCGTGATCGAGGCATCAGAGTTCCGGCAACTTCGCATTGATAACTTTTTGCCTCACGAAAATAGCGATTTGAACGTTGAAATCCGAGATTCGTCCCGCATTCAGCTTTGACGAGGCCGTAAGCAGCATTAGCATATGTCGCGTCAAGAAGACGCGTTTGCGATTTTGCTTTGAAAACCTGCACGGCATTCTATGCGTTGGGGCTCCACACAATTTCTCGGACTGATGCTGGCTTGCTGGCAGTTGGTTCTTCCGTCGAGTGCACCATGGTTGCATTCCCTGACGGGGGATTCCTGCTGCGAGAGTGGTGCCGCTGGCTCCGCGCAGCCCCACGTGCATTCCCATGCCAACTGCCATCATCATGATCATGAACCCTCAGAGAAAGCTGGCAGCGAATCGTCGGGACGAATGCCCGGTTCAGGTCATGACTGTTCCGAATGCGCGTTGTGTCAGGCGATCTCTGCTCCTCGTATTCTGACAGGGCCGATTGACCTGCCAATTCTTTCTGAAACCGCACCTTTGGTTGTGGTTGCGATCTGTGCAGACCCTCAGTTGGGTTTTGGTCTGCCGCTTCAGGCTCGTGCTCCGCCAGTCGCGTGAGCTGACTTCCGCCTGCTCTGTACCACTGTCAGCACCTGCGGAGTGTCCTCTGTAGTCAGCTGTGTCTTGTTCGTTCCGTTCATTCGAGGTGGCTCGTTTCCTGCTCATGCAGGGAATTCACACGAACGGCTCGGAACAGGCTGCTCTGGAGACTGTTGAATCATCCAGCCGCCAGTCTTGTTCAGTTGAACCCGTGGCCGAGAGGTCAGGATCAGAGAAGTCGTGGCCTCTTGGTCCGGGGTTAAATCTCAACCGGGGTTAAATCTCAAACGGTCCGGCCTGAGATGTTTCTCGTCTAACCATCTACCGGAGGCGTCCGTCAATTGTCGCATCCGCGTGCTTCTCTGGCTGATGGTTATGCCACTCAATCGCGACCGCGATGACTACAGGCGAAACGAACTTCGAGTCGCCGCGCTCAGTGTGAAAACTGGCTGATAAAGGTCTGTGTCTTGAACGGGCTCTCAGGGCCCTTGCGGAGACAACGCTGCACATAATGCAGGCCAAATGGAAGCATCTCGTCTGCGGTTCGCGCGAAGCAAAATACGGGTCCGACCAGTCCGTGCTTCGCGCGACCGCGACGAGGTG
>JBIIIF010000092.1:0-22226 GCA_044235005.1 Planctomycetaceae bacterium
CGGCGGAGCGACGGGTGTACCGTACACCCGTCGCTCCGCCGACGGGACTTTTGTTCTTACCGCCTCATTTGAGCTTCAATAGCCGCCGACACCTTCAAGTTTCAGCAGCGTTTGTTTGTGCTCGACGCCTCCGCCGTAGCCGACCAGTTTCCCGTTCTTGCCGATGACTCGATGACAGGGAACAATGATGGCGATTGGATTCTGACCGTTCGCCAGGCCGACAGCTCGAGAGGCCGCAGGATTACCAATTGCCTGGGCGATTTCCCCGTAGCTGGCCGTCTTGCCGAAGGGAATCTGGCACAGTGCCTCCCAGACTCGCTTCTGAAAATCGGTCCCCTCGGCAGCCCGGGGCAGGTCGAAGGTCTTCAGTTTTCCGGCAAAGTAGGCCTTCAACTGGCGGATTGGTTCTTCGAGCCGACGTTCGTCAAGCTCCCAGTTCTCTTCCGGAGTGATTTCGTTGGAGCTGAAGTGCGTTTTTGCAAAGGAAATATGCCGTAAACCGTTGTCATCACCAGCAATCAGGAGGCGACCAACAGGCGTATCATTCATGTGGCTGTAAAACATGCTTGGCAGCTCTGCGGCAGTGGAATCTGAGAATGGCGGCCGATCATTGGAAACGGGTGCCAGTAAGCTTACAGTTCGCGTTTGCGGTTGGAAAATGCAACCGCACGCATTTCTGATCTCCTCTCCGTCACCACTGACTTTGTCTGAACAGAACGGCCCATGTCACAGGAAACTTCAACGCCGGAATCCCGGCAGTCCGCCAACGATCGTCTCGCCCAGGTCAACGAACTGCGGTGGCAGAAGTTTTCGGTACTGGATGACGGATTTGTCTGTCTTGTTGATGTGATGGGAGACGACAGCAGCGTTGTTCAGGCCGCGCGGGTCAGCTATGGGGACGGAACGAAGAAAGTCAGCGACGACCGAACTCTGATTCGTTATCTGCTGCGGCATCGTCACACAACGCCGTTCGAAATGGCCGAGATTAAGTTTCTCGTGCGAGTTCCCATGGACTGCTGGCGGCAGTGGGTTCGACATCGTACGGCTAATATCAACGAATACAGTACGCGTTACTCGTTGGCCATTGAGGCCGCGCAGGGGACGCCGGAGGACCAGTGGCGAACACAAGCGGAATCCAATCGCCAGGGAAGCGGCGATGCTCTGCCGACGGACCTTGGAGCAAAGTTAACGATTGAAGAGCAGGAGCTTCAGCAGAAGATTCGCTCAGTGTATCAAAGTCGCATTGAAACCGGTGTCGCTCGTGAGCAAGCTCGCAAGGATCTGCCGCTTTCGACTTACACCGAAGCCTATTGGAAAATCGATCTGCATAATCTGCTGCACTTCCTTGCTTTGCGAATGGATAGCCATGCACAGTTGGAAATTCGGAATTATGCAACGACGATTGGCGAGAAGATTGTTGCTCCGCTGTTCCCGATGGTTTGGGAAGCATTTCTGGACTATCGCATGCAGTCGATGTTTCTGACTCGACTTGATCGCGAGGTCATTCAGCGTCTGACAGCCAATGCGGCTGCGGCGAAATCTGCTCCTCCTTATTCGAACGAAGAGTTTCTTGCGGCGCAGGATCCTGCGTGGGCCTCACTGAATCGTAGTCGTGAGCGTGACGAATGCCGATCAAAGCTCGAACTATTGGGGCTTCTTGCAAAGTCCTGATTGACTCTTTCGGCAGCGGACGGAAATTAGAGGCACTAACAAAACCGAGATAGGCACCCTTGCTGGTCACTTTTTACGGTAATTTCGCAAGCTTGCGGGATTTGTCAGCCGTTCCAAAAAGTTCCGGCTGGTTGTGACTTCATCAAACTTGTCGCCGGACGCAGTTTTCTGTGAATCGGTCGCCCAGTTCTCCATTTAAGCTCAGAAAAGGGGTCAGGAACCAATAGTGCGCAGCACCCTCCGGGCCATTCGGCTATTGGTTCCTGGCCCCTTTTCTGAGCCTTCCAGTTTTCCATCCAACAGAACCGTCATTTCTCATGTCTCCCGATTCGAAAACGAAACCAGAATTCCGACCGATGACTGATTCTCCGATGGGTGATCTGGCCATTCTTGCCGGCTCGGGCAATCCGATTTTTGCTCAGCGAATCGCTGATGCACTGGGAATCAAGCTCGCTCCTTGTGAAGCCCAGATCTTCAGCGAAGGCAATGTGTTTGTGCGAGTTCTCGAGAACGTCCGAGGACGCGACACATTCGTGATTCAGGGTGTCCATCGCCCCGTTAATGACAATTTCGTGGAGTTGTTGTTCTGGATTGATGCTCTGAAGCGAGCCAGCGCGTCACAGGTGACGGCTGTGATTCCGTACTTCAGCTATGCCAAGGGCGACAAAAAGGATGAGCCACGAGTTTCCATTCGTGCGCGAGTTTGTGCGGATGCGATTGAGGCGGCCGGGGCGGATCGAGTCCTGACGATGGATCTGCACAGCCCCCAGATTCAGGGGTTCTTCAGTGTTCCGGTTGATCACTTGTACGCTCGCAAAGTGATCTGCGATCATGTTCGATCGCTCAATATTCCCAACCTCGTGATTTGTAGTCCGGACGTTGGCTTCGCAAAGTCTGCGTCAGCTTATGCCAATCTGCTGGGTGTGCCCGTTGTCATCGGAAACAAGCAGCGAAAGGATCACACGGAGCGTGCTCAGGTCCTGGAAGTCATCGGTTCGGTTGACGGCTGCAATGTGTTGATGGTCGATGATTTCACCATCACCGGGGGATCACTTGTGAGCATGGCCGAAGTGCTCAAAGCACGCGGCGCGAAAGATATCTACGCAGCAGTGTCACACGGCGTGCTGTCGGATGGAGCCGTGGCTCGCATTGAAAACAGCGAGATTCGAAGACTGTTCATCACCGATACCGTCGAGCCGGCTATTGAGCCGCTTGGCAAAAAGATTGAAGTGATTTCTGTCGCACCGCTGTTTGCTCAGGCGATCCGCTCGATCCATGACCGCACCAGTGTGAGCATGCTGTTCCCGGATGTGAAGGCGCTTTAGGCGACGGTCAGCAGTGTGAACTTGCAGATGTGTGATTCAAAGCACGCTTGTTGATGATTGTAGAACAACTCATGACGGCGAATTGCGCAACAAAAAAGCCCGACACTCTTTGAGGTCGGGCTTTCGGCTCGCGTTGGAATTGCGGCATAACGAGATCAGAGCTCGCGGATGCGAATGTTTCGCCATGACACGTCGAATGGACCGGTGCCGGCGGCAATGCCATGAACCTGCAGGCCGATATGGCCTTTTGGATGCGTCTTGTAGATTTCTTCATGAGTGAGATCGGCAACCATGTGGCCGTTGATCCAGGTCTGGATTCGAGCACCCGTGGCGACGATGCGATACTGATTCCACTCACCGTTCTTAAAGAAATCGTGAGTGTGCTTTTCGTCTTTCGGTTCCGGTGAGAGCCAGCCGTACCTGGTTGATTCTCCGTAAATGTATCCAGCCTGGCCAGGCCCTGCTTCGATCTCAACCTGTGGGCCGTGGAAAACTCCAAGTCCCTGCTTGTTGGCATCGACATCAGCTTCCGTCTTTCCACGAGAGCGAATCTGCACACCGGAATTGAGCTGATCATGAACCTTCACTTCGAACTCAAGCTCAAAATCGCCATACTCTTTTTCGCTGGCCAGGAAGGTATTCGGGCTGCCTTCAACAGTCACGCCGTGAATTGCACCGTCTTTGACTTCGTAGGTGGCCTTGCCGTGTTCGGCCTTTTTCCAGCCGTTCAGGGTCTTGCCATCAAACAGGCTTACCCACTTATCGTCGGCGGCATGGGTGAATGGAGCCACGGTGAGAGCAAGCAATGCCAGGCTCAGGATTGAAACTCGTAACATCAGAAATTGGTCCTTTCGGCTTGATCAGGAAAGCTGGGACAGAGGCGATTGCCTCTATAAACCCCGTTTTTCATTGTGCGGCCACGATTGAGGCAATTTCAAATAGGAAATCCCGCGAAAGCCCGGCCTCAAGTCACGCCATGCGGAGAATAGTAACCATGGGTGCGGTTCAACAGGCTTTCTCGCATCGTGTTCAGAATCAGGCTAAATGAAAAGCGATCGAGGGGGCTGGAGCAGCCGATCTGGAGAAACTCTGTAGACAGTAATGTCGGAGCATGAAAGAATGGGACGTTCGTTAAACGCGACCAGTGCAGGTCCGGAAGTTTCAGAATGGGATACGACAATGAAAACACGGCTTTGGAACGCGACTTTGGCTGCTTTCGCCGGGGCTCTGCTGTCTGTCGGATGTGGAGAAGACGGGACCGCGGGAGGTGGCTCTGCGGCAACACCAGAATCGGTCACACCAGCGTCGGAGCAAGCTCAGAGCACTGGCGGAACGGGCGCTGACAAGACGGCAAAGGCCGAACAAGCAGAGGAGACTTTTGAGCTGAAGCCGCTGTCATTAAGCGGCCTCTCGGGTTCAAAAGGCGCTGGCGGAGATGATTCTGCTGCGGGTGGAAAGTCCGATACGGAAAAGCAGATTCAGGCGATTATCACGCAACTGCAACCCCTGCAGATTCTGTTGGGGCAATGGCGCGGGACGACTCGTCGGGAGTACGAAAACTTCAAGGCTGTCGATAATCATGAATGGGTTTGGGACTTGCGAACTGATGCAAAGAACCCTGCGCTCACGATCAACTCCGATAAGAGCCCTTACCTGAAACAAGGGCGACTGAGCTGGAATATTGACGAGCAGAAGTTCACACTGACGGCGACGGACGCAGCTGGCACAAAGCGTGAGTTCGTCGGTGACTTTACTGATCCCGTTCACGAAATTGTGGGCAGCGATGACAAGCTGCATAAAGTGTTTCGACTGGAATTCAATCAGATCGATAAGTCCGGGCAAACAACCGGTGAGATGTGGCAGTTGTCGTTCGAGCAGCAGGAGAATAATCGCTACTTGTTGGAAGTTGCCAAACGACGCGGCAACGCGGCATTCGCGCGGTATGACACGGTTTCAACTCAGCGCGAAGGAACGTCGTTTGCGCTGAGTGATACGGACTATGCTGAAAAGACCTGCATCATTTCCGAGGGATTGGGAACTACAGAGATTGTTTACAAAGGCCGGTCCTATTGGGTTTGCTGCAGTGGCTGCAAGGCCGCGTTTGATGAGGATCCGGAGACCTGGATTACCAGAGCGGCTGCTCGTTCGACGAAATAGTCATGGACGTCAATCGTGAATGTTCGGGGCATCTATGGTTTTCAACAGTGTCGGCTTTCGCTCTGCGAAAGTACTCGCTTTCGCAGAGCGAACGCCAACACTTGGTTGTGCTTTACCCATCAGAGTCTGTTCGAAACCTTTTTGATTCCTGCAGGCTCTCATGGCTGACGGAAAACATATACTTGCAATTGACGTCGGGAATACTCGCGCAAAGTTTGGGCTGTTTCGAAAGACGTCGGCGAAGAATCCTGAACCTCTTGAAATTGCCGCTCGAATTCTCAACGAGACCGCTGACGTCGCGTCGGCATTCTACGATTGGTGGCTGAGTCAGGGAGTCGATGCGCCAGAAGTTGCCATGGTTGCGGCCAGTGATCCCGAAACTCGTGATCTGCTGGTGCAGGGCTGGCCTATTCCTGACTGTCGCCCGATCACAGTCTTCGGTTTCCGTCAGATCCCTGTGGAAGTGGACGTTGATTTTCCAGAACGAGTGGGTGTTGATCGGTTGTTGAATGCCTTCGCTGGCGGTCGGATGAGCGAACCAGGTCGACCGGTGATTGTGGTGGATTCCGGAACGGCGACAACCGTGGACCTTGTCACGTCAAATGCAACATTTCGCGGAGGCAGCATTCTGCCGGGACTGCGATTGTCGGCGCATGCAATGCATGACTACACGGCCCGATTACCACTGCTGAATGTTGATGAAGAACTGATAGAGCTGCCGCCACTGCCTGGCAGGAACACGGAAGCGGCGATGCGAGCCGGCCTGTTTGTCGGTCAGCTTGGCGCAGTCAAAGAGCTGATTGCCCGTTTGTCTTTGGCGGCTGTGAATCAATTTGCGGAGAACAGTCGTCCTCAGGTTTTTGTCTCAGGAGGCGGCGGCAGGCAGCTTGTAAGTCATCTGGAAGACGCCAGCTTTGTTGACAGTCTTCCACTTCACGGACTGGCCATGTTGAACGCGTCGGAGCTATGACTCGACGCGGAGGCATTTCAGTTCGCTTCGCTTGAGGCTGCAGGGGTTGCGGCTTCTGAACCTCAGAAATGGATGTTGGCGGAGTGATACGTTGCGGAGCTGCTGGCTTGGGATTCGTCGCTGGCGGTGCCGGAGCGACGGGAGGCCGCGTCCTCATTCAACGGATGACATTCTCTGGACGCGGGCGAGACTCGTTGACAGAACGAGCGACAAGCCGAAACGTACGCCGATCGACTCGAGCTCCCTCAAGAAGCACTTCGGCCGTCGAAAGAGTTTCGCCGCTGGAGTTGGGACGAACTTCCAGTCGGAAACGACGAGTCTGTCCAACGGCAACTCTGTCGACATCGACGAAAACAACGCGATCTTCAACCGGAAGACGCAACAGATCCGGCTGGTCCAGAGATTCATCCAGAATGAGTCGCAATCGCACAGCTTCTGCGTCGGCTGTGCCGCTGTTGGTCAGGGCGAACATGATTTGTGTCCATTCGCCAACACGAGCAATCTCCTGTTGGTCCTGAATCGACAGACGCAACGTTGGCGTGCCTGCGAGTTCTCGTTGTGGTATAGTTTCTCGCCGAGGAAGCGGTGCGGGCGTCGGTGCTGGACGCAGGCGTTCGGACGGGAATGGATCGATAACCGGGCTTTCGTCGGTCACTCGAGTTCGCGCTGCCACGGCCGTTGCCGCCGAGACTTCAGTCAGCGACTCGAACAACGAACGACGTCCGCCGCTTACGCTGAAGCCTGTTGGAGCCACGACCGTGAAACGCAGAACGTATTCTTCAGCCGGACGTAAATCATCGACGAGCCACGTCAGAGTATCATCGCGAAAGACGGCGTTTGGACTTGCTCCACGAACAACGGTATCAAACGGCAGAATTTCGCGCACGAGCAGACCGTCGATCGTCTTGTCTCCAAGGTTCGACAGGGAAACCTGAATCGTGATGTCGCCCGATGCTGTTTCTTCAGGAACACTCTTTTCAACTCGCAGATCATGTGTTGAGACATACGCTCCCGGCGTGACTTTGACGCGGGACTCAAGATCCTCGACGTCAGCCAATGGTGATTCGGGCAGATTGTCCTGAGGCAATCCAAGATCATCGCCGGGCAAGCCCAAAGCTTCACGCCAGTTATCCTGTCGCAATCTGCGCACAATTCGGTCGATGAAGTAGGTGTCCGGCAATGAATCAACCAGGCGACCTCGAGTCACCATGTCGGGACTCATTTCCGAACGAATCACCGAACTGCCCAGGCGGCGAAACGTTACATCGAGCATTGGGATGTCTGTAATCGAGCTCGGCGGATAGTTGATCGAGCCATCGATGGGACGTCGAGGACGCGGTCGAATTGGAGTGTACTCAGGACGACCGAATACGATGTAATCGGCTGTTCTGATCTGTGACACCAACTGGGAGTCATCGCGATCTTCCTTCGCCAGGATGATCGGTGCCTGTGATGCTCGGGCCGCAACCGCCGTCACTTTGTCGATCACGCCGCCAGAACGCAGTGGTGTCAGTGAGTCACGATGGTAGGCGGCCGCATCAGAAGCCAGGCCGCCCCCCATGAGAAAAGCGATGATTATCAGGCCGGCTGTTCCTGAGGCGGCTGCGACAACCCACGAAAGATGGGCCAGCACGAATTCAAGCGACTCGTCGAATCCCTGGACAAGTCCGGTCCAGAGCTTTTCGAAGACGGACCCGATCGGACCAAGCCAGTCGCCGTCAAAAATCGCCAGCATGCTGAGGCGTTCACCGTACAGCATCCCCAGCAGCATCAGGGACATAACGCCCATGAAGAACAAGATGAGTGCTGATTCCATATCCCCAACGTCCTTGCCTCAGGATTCGCATTCTCTGAAACTGCGTGGAATGCGTGAGACAAGAGGTTTAACAAAGGAGAAGGAAATTGTGAACCGGAAACCTGAATTCGGAGCCTTTTTGTTCTCCACCGTGCAGAAATTCACCCTACGTCCCTGCGGGATGAATCCTCCTTTTGGTTACAAGGCAGCGCGTTGGAACAGGCACGATCCCGGGAATCCGGGTTCTTCTGGCTGACTTTGGCTCAATACTGTTCGACGAGGTAGCGGATCAGGTCTGTCGAAGTGACCAGGCCAACCAGTTTTTTGCCTTCCACGATGGGCACGGAGTGAAACCCCTGGGTGCTCAGCAGTTGAGCCGCATCGCGGACAGTGCTGGACGTTGGAAGAGTTACCGGATCGGCCTTCATGACGTCTTTCAAACGGTAGGTGTGATCGAGCATGGCATCGAGGCTTCGAACATCCTGGTTGCCAAATTCCCCGAAGCTGATTCGCAGGAAATCAGTCCAGGTCAGTAGTCCGACGAGTTCTTCGCCGCTGAGAACTGGCAGGTGGTGAATACCGGAATCCTCGAACAACCGTCGAGCCTTTGAGATCGGGTCATTCAGGTCCAGCGTTACAACGTCTTTGGTCATCACATGAGAAACAGGGTCATTCTTCCGCATGGGGAGGCTTTCGAAGGCAATTGTTGAACCGATCGAGGCTGCGTGTGGGAACAAAGAGGTTCCCGGTCAGGATCGACGCAGCATGTGCAGGAAAAGGCAACAAGTGTGCCACGGCAGAATTCCGGGGGCGAAAGTGGATTTCTGGAGCACAGCCTGGCTCAGGCTGTCTCATGGCGCGACATTCAGCACAGAATCCGCACAGAAGTTGGAAAATGTCGACTGTAAATCCCTGAGTGCCTTGCGAGACCGACTCGTTCCTATTGCAATTCGCGAACTTTGCGACTGGGCCGTTTATGCGGTCAATGGAGCGCCTCAGGAACAGTCCCGCAATAGGTCCCCGAAATCACAACCCGAAGCGTAAGCGAGGGATCGGAGTCTGGTTGGAGATACCTCACTTACGTTTCGGGTTGTGATTTCTCACGTTAGTAAAAGCCGGAGGTTACTTCCGGACTGTTCCTTACATTACATTGTCGCGTTCCAGAGTCTGTCTTGAGTTATTGAGTGTTGGAGTATTGAGTCGATGGCTTCGGAACCCATTTGTGATTTGAATGCGCTGGATTTCAGCAAGCCGCTGTTTACGATCGAAGATATTCGGGCTGTGAATCCTCAGCGTTTTGAGATGGAGCAGTTGACCGCTATCGTCCACGTGGATCAGTCACAGCACCTGATTGTTGGGTACAAGCAAGTCTCCGATTCTGAGTTTTGGTCCCGCGGCCACATGCCGGGATATCCGTTGATGCCGGGTGTGGTCCAGTGTGAAGCCGCCGCGCAACTAGGGGGGTTTTATGCTCGCAAGTACGACCTTATCGGTGGCGATTATCTGGGTTTTGGTGGGATGGATGAAGTCCGCTTTCGAAAGCCGATTTACCCCGGTTCGCGATTGGACATGATCGCCAAGGTCACCCGCGTAATGGCTCGTCGTCTAGCGCAGTTCAAATTCCAGGGTTTTGTCGAAGGCGAGTTGATGTTTGAAGGTCAGATGCTCGGTGTAACAGTGAATAAAGAAGGTTAGAGCAACGAAGCCGGATAGATAGCCTTCGGAGATACGGAACAAAGCCTCCTCATCAAAGATCATTCATGCAAACCGCGCCCATCAAGCCGATCAAACCGTGGTTTCAGACGGTGCCCGAAATCGGTCCTCACCTGCGCTGGAATGAGTTCTTTGGCAATGATCAGCCGGTAGAACTGGATATCGGTTGCGGTCGTGGGCTGTTCCTGTTCAATGCTGCTGTGACGACGCCGGAAACAAATTTTGTCGGCCTGGAAATTGATTATCGGGAAGGTCGGCGGACTGCGACTCGACTGATGAAGCAGAACCTTCCGAACGCCAGAGTCATTGGTGGTGACGGCACCGTGGTGCTCGCAAAAATGATCGAGCCCGGCACCGTTCAGGCGGCTCATGTTTATTTTCCGGACCCGTGGTGGAAGAAACGGCATCGGAAACGCCGCATTTTTAACATCGAATTGACTCACCTGTTGGCTCGCATCCTGAAGCCGGGTGGATTTGTGCACCATTGGACGGACGTGGCCGACTATTTCGAAATGGTCCGCGGGCTGATGGATGACCATGCTGATTTCGAGATCTGCCCGCCTCCGCCGGAGCGTGATGCCGATCACGATATGGATTATCACACCAGTTTTGAGCGGAAAAAGCGGAAGCTGGGTCTTCCCATTTACCGTGCTCTCTGGCAGCGACGCTGTTCTCCGCACGGTGTGAATTGAGACCGGGTATCCGCGGAATACCTCGACAGAAAACAGGCTTAATCGTCGCAGTGCGCCGCGTAATTGCTGCTGTCCAAATGAGAAAAGCAGGCCGGATTGCGGGCGGGAACCCTCTGGAATTGCATTTCCCTGCGGTAGCCTCATACTTCCCGGTCAACTGCAGGCGACCTGTTCTGGTCTCAACGGAAAACAGGCTGTTTTCCCCTGCTGCAGCTTTCTCACTTCCGGTTCCCGGGCGGTGTGATCGCCTTTTTCCTGTCCGAATTTATTGATGGAGAATCATCACGATGACCGCGGTTGCCGAGTTCCCGATTCCGCTCGATCAGTACAAAGCCCTGCCCCTTGATCCCAGGAACCCGAAGCTCACTGCGGAACAACGGGACACTCTGAAGAAGAATATCGAGATCTGTCGTGATGCGATCGTTTTCTTCACGGCTATTGCTGACGCAAAAGGGCTGGGCGGACACACCGGCGGACCGTTCGATACCGTTCCTGAAGTCTGCATCATGCACAGCTTCATGAAGTTTTCCGAATCGGGCGGAAAGCCATCTGTGCTGCCGATCTTCTTCGACGAAGCCGGCCATCGCGTCGCAACTCAGTATCTGATGGCAGCTCTGGAAGGCGATCTGCCAGTCGAGAAGCTCTATCACTACCGCGAGTACCTGTCTCATTTGCCGGGGCATCCGGAACGAGGATTTACGCCTGGCGTGAAATTCTCTTCTGGTCGCCTGGGACACATGTGGCCGTTCGTAAATGGGGTCGCAATTGCGAGTCCGGGACAGGTTGTGTTCATGTTGGGATCTGATGGATCTCAGATGGAAGGCAACGACGCAGAAGCGGCTCGCCTGGCTGTTGCTCAGAAGCTGAACGTCAAGCTGATCATTGATGACAATGACGTCACGATTGCTGGTCATCCTTCCGATTATTTGAAGGACTACGATGTGGCTCGGACTCTGGAAGGACATGGGCTGAAGATTGACATCGGAGATGGCGAAGATCTCGATGCCCTTTACGCTCGCATGTGTGCCGCTGTGACCACCGATGGCCCGATCGCTTTGATTAATCGCCGCAAAATGTGCGTCGGTATTAAAGGTCTTGAAGGCAGTGCTCATGGTCACGATGTGATCAAAGTTTCTGTCGCCAAGGATTATCTGACAGCCAAAGGACGCACGGCTGCTGTTGATTATCTGAACAACGTGAAGAAAGGCCCAGCAGGGCCGACCTACGAAGGCAGTTGCACCAAGAACGTCGGAAAGAATCGCGACCTGTTTGGCAAAATTCTGAACGAGATCCTCGGCGGCATGTCCGAGTCTCAGCGGATAGCCAGTGTGCGAGTATTCGACAGCGACCTCGAAGGTTCCTGCGGTCTGAATCACGTCCGAGCAGCACACCCGGAAGTATTCGTCCGTGGCGGAATCATGGAACGCGGTAACTATTCTGCTGCGGCGGGTTTTGGTTACGAATCCGGCAAGCAGGGTGTGTTTGCGACGTTCTCTGCGTTTCTGGAAATGATCGTTTCTGAAATCACGATGGCTCGGCTGAACCAGTCGAATGTGCTTGCTCACTTCTCCCATGCGGGTTGTGATGACATGGCAGACAACACCTGCCACTTCGGTCTCAACAACATGTATGCGGCGAATGGACTGCCTGATGAAGGTCGCGACACAACACGACTGTACTTCCCGGCTGACCAGCATCAGTTCAAAGCCTGCATGAAGAAGATCTTCGGAGATGCCGGCCTGCGATTTATCTTCTCCACTCGATCCGGTGTGCCTGATCTGCTCGACGAAAACGGGGCTCGCATCTACGGCGACGACTACAAGTTCGTCACGGGACGAGATGAAGTGATTCGTGAGGGAGCCGATGGATATATCGTCACCTTTGGCGAAACGGTCTACCGAGCACTGGATGCCGTGATCAAGCTGAAGGCTCAGGGGCTGCATGTCGGCCTGATCAACAAGGCTACTTTGAACGTTTACGATGACGCCATGATGGCGAAGCTGGCGGCAGCACCGATGGTGCTGGTGGCCGAATCGTTCAACGTTAATACCGGACTGGGTTCACGGTTTGGCACTGAACTTTTGAAGCGAGGCTTCAAGGGGCGTTACAACAATATTGGCACGCATCGTGAAGGCTCGGGCGGTTTGTGGCAGCAGATGGGCCATCAGGGAATTGACACTGATGGAATTCAGGCCGCCATTCATGAGCTGCTGAAGAAGTAGCCTGAGGGTGACTTCAGAAAGTGAAGATTGGACTGAATCCCTTACAGGCATTTATTTCAGTCAGAGTGATCCAGCGCCCGGCCCGTGAGGGTCGGGCTGTTTTGTTCCGTTTGGCATATATCCGGCAGGTTGAACATGTTTCGCACTGGTTTTCTGGGGTATCCCACGACCTTCATGCTGGACTTTGTCGTATGTGCGCTCGTGCTGATTGTGCCTCTGCTCCTGTTCAGCCTGTGGCTGGTGAAGTTTCGCAGAAATTATGTGGGGCACATGAAGCTGCAACTCACACTGGGAATTGTCCTGCTGGTGGCGGTAACGGCCTTCGAGGTCGACGTGCAACTGGTGCATGGTGGCTGGGAGAATATTGTCGCTCAGCAGAAGTTGCCTGAAGCGGAGTTCGCTGCAAAGATCTCGTCGGTACGACCGTGGCTACTGGTGCATCTTGTCTTTGCAATTACGACACCTGTGTTATGGGTCGCAACAATTGCGTTGGCCTTGAAACGTTTCGGAAAGAACCCGCAGCCGGGGCCGCACAGTCGAGCTCACTCGCTCCTGGGCTGGGCCTCAACAATAGATATTACGCTGACGTCCGTGACAGGTCTGCTGTTTTACTACATGGCTTTTGTAAGATAGTGATTCATCCACCGGCCCGGTCGCGATATTCAGTTGGTGCTTGGGCAGTACAAAGCGTTCGGTGCTCTGCACGGTGGCAGCAACGACCACTACCTAATGCCGCTCACTCCTCTGGTGCCGCCACTCGCTAAGTGAGGATACATCAGCCGCTGCCACATTGAAGCCCGCCATTATTTTGATCCCATGATTTTGTCTCAATTCTTTCTTCCATTGATTCCGTCGCGGCCGTGCTGAAGTCATCGCGTTGAGCCGCGACCGGATGTGTTACGATCATGGCCGTGTGGCGCGAGTTGAGGATGGCGTAATCTGCAGACCGCCAAGACTGGCGATGCTTTGCATGATCTTGTCGGTCGCTTCCATCAGGTCTGTGTGACTGGGCTTGTTACTCTGCCATTGAGACAAATCCACGGGCGGCCCATAGGTCAGCTTTGTTCGAGTCCGCTGAAAGAAGACCCAGACCATCGAATTTGAACGCGGTGCATCAGTGATGAACACCGGGATCACTGGTGCTTTGGAGCGCAGTGCGAGCCATGCAACACCGGTTCCTCCGGCACGAAGACGCTCATTCGGTGATTCCACATTGATGCCGCCTTCAGGAAACAGTCCCAGCAAATGACCGGCCTGAAGTCGCCGAAGGGCTTCCTTGATCGGTGCCATATCCTGCCCGTTTCGCTCCACAGGAATGCTTTCCATCGCTTTGCAAATCCACGTCAGAATTCCGCCACGAACATAGTATTCTTTGGCCATCATGTAGCCAATGACACGCAGTCGAGGCTTCCTGAACTGAGCGAAATGCCGCATCCACAGGAGCAAGGGATCGGCCGGGCTTGTGTGATTTGCCACGATAATTGCCGGGCCGTGTTCCGGAAAAGTGCAGGCGTTTGTCGCCGTGCATCGCGGCAGCAAGAAATTGTAAATCATCGCTGTTTGATAACAGACCCAGGCGCGCCAGCCCGCACTGCACTTGGCCGCACGATAAGCCAGAATTGCGACGGCAACTGCCAGCAGAACTTTAATGGCGATCAGCAAATTCTGGATGGTCATGCTATTTTTCGATATACTCTTTCAGTCAGTAAAGCTCCGCAGAGCTTCACATGGGCCACACCTGAAACGGAGTTATGACCAGAATCATTCCACGTTGTCAGCTTCGGATCAAGAGAGCTTGATAAGCGCCGTCGGCAGGCAGACCGGGAAGATGCAGGCATTCTCGCTCCAAACGAAAATCTCGCATCGCCGACAACACGGCATCCACGACACCGCGGTTCTCTTCGGGTTCAAGGCTGCAGGTTGAATAAACGACTCGACCACCGGAGTGCACTCGCTCACAAGCCTGCAGCAGAAGTCGCGTCTGAAGGACCACGAGTTCTCGCAGGGAGCTTTCATCACACCGCCAGCGAGCTTCCGGACGACGATTCAGAACTCCGGTATTTGAACAGGGAACATCGACCAGAATCGCGTCGAAGGGGCCATCGGGCAGACTGTTACCGTCTTTACCGATCAGTTGTGGATTGATCGACTGCAGTTGCAGCCGCGCGGCATTGTCGAGCACTCGCTGGAGTCGGCCCGTTGCGACATCGCAAGCCGTGATCTGAGCCTGATCGCCGCTGAGTTCCGCCAGATGGGTTGTCTTGCCACCGGGAGCCGCGCACATGTCCAGAATGTGTTCACCCGGCTGCGGATTCAGCAACTGTGATGCAGACATGGCCGCTTCATCCTGAACGCTCCACAGGCCGTCAACATATCCTGGCAATGATTCGAGTCGAACTGACTGATCCAGATGAATGCTGCCTGCGATTTGCCCCGGACTAGCCTTGCAGCCAGCTTCTGTAAGCAGCGTCAATATGTCAGCCGCATTGCTCCGCAGTGAGTTGACTCGCAGCGAAGTGGACGGCGGGCTGATCGACTGAAAGCAGATGGTGAGCAGTTCTGTGCTCTCGGGCGAACTCCCAAATCGCGTGACCCAACGCTTTGCCAGGAAGGCCGGCAGTGAAAAGGCATCCGCAAAATACTGAGCTGGATCAGCAGCAGGATCGGCAAATACTGATTCATGAAGTGAACGCCATTGGCCATTTACTGTGGGAAGAGACGTCGAAGACGGACCGTGGCAAGGCGTGTCTGACAACAAGCGTCCAATATTGCGAAGTACGCCGTTGACAAACCCCGTCCAGCGAGCTCGATTCAGATCTCGGCACAGATCAACCGTTGAATCAACGGCCGCATGTTCCGGAGTCCGCGCAAAAAGCAATTGGTAAGCCCCGAGGCGAAGAATGCGCCACAGGTCAGGTTCTACATTGTGTCGTGGACGAGTCATCCGTGATTCCAGCAGCACATCCAGAGTTCTGCTGCGGCGAACAACACCGGAGGCCACATCTACCGCCAGCGCGCGATCCTGTGAGGACAAGCGATGACGATGTTCGAGCTCTACAAATAGGTCCTGCACGAAACGATCGGACCGATCATATTCCTGCAGGACAGCGTAAGCCAGGTGGCGACCATTCATGTACGGTTCGGGAACAACCAGACTGGCTTCGTCGCTGCTGCGTGAGTTCTGAGATTTCTCCCAGGGATTGCCGCCCTGTTGAGGTCGTCGATGTCGTGGGCCGGATTGATCTCGGTTGCCAAACTGAGGTCGTCGTCCTCGATCTCCCGATCGATTGCCTTCCGGCCATCCACCATTGCTCATGAGTTGGCTCCTGCCGGAAGCCCTGTGGTGCAGAGCGTCTGGAGGTCCTGAAAGTAGTTAGGATATGTCTTGGCGGTGCAGCCTGGGTCCAGAATCTTGATGCCGGGAACTCGCAGCCCCAGCAATGAAAAACTCATCGCCATACGATGGTCATCGTAAGTATGAATCTCGGCGGATTGCGGCGTTCCCGGAAAGATGGTGAGCCCATCGGTATGCTCTTCCGCACGGATGCCGGCTCTTTTGAGTTCTGTCACAACCGCAGCAATACGATCCGTTTCCTTGTGTCGCATATGGCCGACATTTCTGATCGTTGTGGGGCTGTCGGCGAAGACAGCGACCGTTGACAATGTCTGAGCTGTATCGCTGATGGCATTCATATCGATGTCGATGCCATGCAGAGGCTTTCCTTTCACGGTGATCCGATCAGTCCCCCAGATGACTTCGCACCCCATTTGTTCCAGAGCAGCGGCGAAGCCCACATCTCCCTGTAAAGCATTTCTGGAGAGTCCCGTGACAGTGACCTCGCCACCCGTCACAGCTGCAGCGCCGAAGAAATAACTGGCGGCTGACGCATCCGGTTCGATGTCGTAAGTCCCGGCCGTATAGGGTTTCGCACTGATGTGAAACTCCGAGAGATCGTCAGGGCAAAATACTTCGGCACCAAACGCCTGCATCATTTGCAGCGTCATAGTAACGTAAGGCTTTGAGACCAGTTCGCCGTCGACGCGAACATGAACATCTTTCTGGCAGGCCGGAGCTGTCATCAGCAAACTGCTGAGAAACTGGCTGCTGATATTCCCCTGAATCGAAGTCCAGCCGCCGGTAAAGTAGCTGAGCAGGCCATCGACGATAATCGGAGGACAATCGCTGTCGGGAACTTCAAAACGGATATTCGCCCCCAGCGGCTGGAGTGCTCGAACGAGATCGCCGATCGGACGCTGCCGCATGCGTTCCACACCATCGAGCCGATACTGTCCGCTGCCCAGTGCACAAAGTGAGGCCAGAAATCGGATACTGGTCCCGCTGTTTTCCAGCCAGAGGTCAGCCTGCTTCGCCGGGATTTTCCCCGCCAGGCCATTTACGGTGCAACGACATCCCGCGAGATCCTGGTCGACCGTAAAGCCCAGTCGTCGAAGGCTCTCCACCATGACTCGCGTGTCCTGGCTATCGAGCATTCCGGTGAGAGTCGTTGGCCCATCAGCAAGCGCTGCCAGGATCATGGCGCGGTTGGTAATGCTTTTCGAACCAGGCGGACGAATCGTGCCCCTGATCGGTGACTTAACGGGTTGGATTTCGATGAACGACATAAGGTTACCGTAGCGACGTGGTGCAGCTGCCGGGGAATTCACAAAGATTGATGTGCGACAATAACAAAGCCCGGCCGATCTAAGATCGAACGGCCGGGCTTTGAGAAATCACGATTGACGAACGACTAGACTTCCTTGGAGGAAATCCAACTCATCATTTTACGCAGCTGCTTGCCAACGGTTTCAATCAGATGATTGCGTTCGCGGCGGCGAGTTGCGAGGAAGGAAGCCTGACCGGCCTTGTTTTCAAGCAACCAGTCGCGAGCGAATTTTCCGCTCTGGATTTCTTCCAGAATCTTCTTCATCTCGGCCTTGGTCTGTTCGGTCACGATGCGGTTACCGCGAGTGTAGTCGCCGTACTCTGCGGTGTTTGAAACGCTGTAACGCATGTAATTCAGACCGCCCTGATAGAACAGGTCAACGATCAGCTTCAGTTCATGCATACATTCAAAGTAGGCCATTTCCGGCTGATAACCGGCTTCAACCAGAGTCTCGAATCCTGCCTTCACCAGAGCGCTGACACCACCGCATAGAACAACCTGCTCGCCGAACAGGTCTGTTTCGGTTTCTTCAGCAAACGTTGTTTCGATGACACCGCCGCGAGTACCACCAATGCCCTTGGCGTAAGCCAGAGCTAATTGGCGGGATGTCTCCGAGGCACCTTCGCTGAGTGCGATCAGGCTCGGGACACCGCCGCCTTTTTCGTACTCGCTGCGAACCAGGTGGCCGGGGCCTTTTGGTGCAACAAGTGCGGCATCGACACCCTTCGGCGGCTGAACCTGACCGAAATGAATGTTGAAACCATGGGAACACATCAGCACATTGCCTGGCTTCAGGTGTTGCTTAATGTCGTTACGATAAACGTCGCCCTGCAGTTCGTCTGGCAACAGGATATTGATCAGGTCACCCTTTTCAGCGGCTTCCGCAGCGGAGACGGGTTTGAATCCGTGGCTGATGGCGAGATCATAGTTGGCTCCGCCCGGGCGCTGGCCGACAAGCACCGTGCAGCCACTGTCGCGAAGGTTCTGAGCCTGGGCATGGCCCTGACTTCCATAACCGATGATGGAAATCGTCTTGCCCTTGAGGAGACTCAGGTCTGCATCGTCGTCGTAATAAACTTTAACCGCCATCTTCTAAATTCCTGTCTGACACAAATAGGGTGGAAATACTCGCCGTTCGCAACAACTTCAGGCGGACCGCAGCCCGCACTGGTCCGGCGAGAAAAGCTCAACCAGACCTGATTTGCACGCAGAAAGCGAATTGGACCAGGGCAATCCACTCAAAACAAGCGACCAGGCCGGATCACAGCGGCAAACCCGAAAATCACTGAGCATGGGACCGTATTATTCGTCAGAAAACTGACCCATCGAAGCTGAAGAACACAGTCTGCAATGTTGTCGGGTGTACAGGCAGGACAGTTTGACTGAGTCGTTTAGGTCCTTTTTCAGAGAGAACAAAGGGTTGAAGACGTATTTTATTGTGCCTTCCTGCATTCCAACTTCTGGTCTGAGAGACAGCAGATATCAAGAGGACTTCCAGCACTGAGAAAAAAATCGGGCCTGGGGTGTTTTTTGGGGTCGATCCCGTGTTTACAATCCTCCACATGTACCGCACCGCCAGTTTACTGACATTTTCGTTCCCAATGGGACGGCTGATGGGAGTTCCGCTTCGGCTGAGCTTTCTAATGCCAGTCGTTGCTGTTGCGTTGATGTGGCGAATGCAGGATGTTGTCTTCGGAGCGATCACCAGCGCGGTGCTGTTGCTGAGTCTGCTGGGGCACGAGATCGCTCATCTTCTGGTCGCCCGAAGAAATTACTCTGCACCCGGTATTGTTGTGTTGTGGCCATTGGGCGGTATGTCCGAAGGTGGCTCGCGGTTGACGTTTCAGGAATCGCTGGTGCAGTCACTGGCTGGTCCGCTCTTTAATGCCTCCGTCGCGATCGGGTGTGGTTGGCGTCTTCACGAACTGGGTTTGTTGGCCAACTTGTTGAATCCCTTCGAAGTGTTTTCGATAGGATCCCAACTGACGCTCGCGGAGAACTGTCTTCGGGTCACTTTTTTGGTGAATTATTGTCTGGCATTGTTCAACCTGGTCCCCGTGCATCCTTTGGATGCTGGGCAGATTGCCTCATCTTTTTTGAATCTGCGATTTGTGGAATCAGAAACGCATGACCTCTTGCTCAGGATTGGTCTGGTTGTTTCCCTTTTCGGGATTCTTTCGGGGTTTGTATTCGATATCAGCAGCCTTGTCGCTTTGTCCGCGTTTCTGCTGGTTCTGCATATTCATCAGGTGAGTCAGTGGACTCCACCGCCGGAGTCTGATGATTCATTTATGGGTTACGATTTTTCAGAAGGCTACACCAGCCTGAATCGCACAGAGTTTTCGGACCGTGAAGCTGCGGACGAAGACTCCGGCTTTGGTATCCTCGATCGCTGGAAAACTCGTCGAGATGACGAGCGAGCAGTTCGCGAATCTGAGGTTCGTGAAATGGACGAGCAGCAGTTGGACGTCATTCTTGAAAAATTGCACACTGAGGGACGCGAAGCACTTTCTGCAAGCGAACTGGCACTTCTGAATCGCGTTAGTGCCCGCCTGCGGCAGCGGAATACTCAGCAATAGCATGCTTGCAGAGTTGTACGGTGCAGAGTTGTGCGGTGCAGAGTTGTGCGGTGCAGAGTTGTGCGGTGCAGAGTTGTGCGGTGCAGAGTTGTGCGGTGCAGAGTTGTGCGGTGCAGAGTTGATCGACCCACGGCTTCTGGCTCTGCAATGTCGCTCATTTTTCCAATGAAGCTGTCAATCCCTGCAGGCTCGAAGTCAAAGCAGATCCTGAATCACCTGGCCGTCTGAAACCGGCATTGGCCGCCCATCCGTCAGATGGTAATTGATTTGCTGCGCGTCGTAGCCCAGTGCATCGAAAACCGTGGCGTGAATGTCGGCGGGGCGGATCGGTCGCAGTCGGGGATAAGCGCCGGTCTTGTCGGATTCGCCGATGACCTGCCCGCCTCGGATACCTCCACCAGCGAGCACCATGGAATAGCACTGCGGCCAATGGTCTCGCCCTGCTTCTTTATTGATGATTGGTGTACGACCAAAATCACCCATCCAGATCACCAGTGTTTCATCCAGCAACCCACGCTCGGAAAGATCATCAAGCAGTGCCACGTAGGCCTTCTCCATGGGAGGCACGAGGCGATTTTTCATCTGGCTGAAATTATCTTTATGGGTATCCCATGTAATGCTTGGACCGTTCACCGTGGTGACAAATCGGCTTCCTGCTTCAATCAAACGTCGGGCCAGCAGATGAGATTGTCCCCAGCTATGCCGACCATAGCGATCGCGAACGGAGTCTGGCTCTTTAGACAGATCGAAGACTTCGCTGGCTGCATCAGAACTGATCAGCCCCAAAGCTTTCGCACGCTGCACGTCGATGTCGGCCGTGGATTCAGAAGCGGTCAGGATTCCTCGCTCATCCAGCGATTGCAGCAATGACTGACGATCCTGCAGGCGATCACGGCTGATGGTGGCATCAAGCTGAAGTCCAGGAACCTGAAAGCCCTTTGTGTTGGGATCGGCGTTAAGGACGAATGGATCAAAGCGGCTGCCAAGACAGCCTCCAAATTGTCCGGGGGTCAAATACTTCGTGCTGTCGCAATGAGGAAACGGAGTGATGACATAGGGAGGGACGTTCGCGGAATACCCATCCTGCTGCGCGAGCCAACCTGCAAGAGTACCAAAACTCGGGATATCGGCGCGGCCGGGATTGATCAGCGTACTGTCGATTCGATAAGGCTTGCCAACGATTGACCAGTGCATGCCGGAATTGTGGCCACCATGAGAATGGTGGAGTGTGCGAACAATGGATAGCTTGTCCATGCGTTTGGCAACTTCGGGCAACAATTCAGAAATCTGAATCCCCGGGATGTTGGTGTCGATCGGTTCGAAACTGCCGCGGATTTCAGATGGCGCTTGTGGCTTCATGTCCCACAGGTCAATATGGCTGGGAGCGCCGCAGTTGAAGATCATGATGACAGATTTCGCTCGACGCGTTTTGTTCGCCAGCGAAGAACTGGTTGGCTGAACGCTTCCACGGGCCACACTTCCCCAGAATTGATGGATGGCGCTGAGTCCCGCAGCCTTGAGACCTGTTGATGCGATCCAGTTTCGTCGCGATTGCGAATCGACGCGTTGCTCGGTGGGAGTCCGAAGGTGGCGTTTCATGAGAGTCTCCTGACGAATTGGCTGGCAGGAAGAATCGGCTGGCAGGCAGGATGAGGGCTGGTTGGGGTTCCAGCATAAGTCGACGAAAGGGATTCGTCGACTGCAAACAGGCGGCTTTTTTCAATGTGGCTGTTTTGAGGCACGCAACCAGCACCTTGTTCAGTATCAATGACTGATCGCATTGGAACCAAACTCGCGTGAGGCCTAGTGCCATGGTACGCAGAGTGATCAAATGTTGCTCTGGTCCATCGTTCGCTGAGCTTGCTGCAGCAATTGCGTGAGATGGTTTGGAATTTCATAACCCTCGGCCAGTTTCATCTGCTCTTCGTCGACGGCTCTACAGACGGATTCAAGTTCAATCGCGCGGCATTGGCGAGCGACCTTGATCAGGGTTTGAAAGCCCTTCGGAGACTGATGCAGTTGGTCGGGAAGGAGTGATGCCAATGCCACCGGGAACAATTTGAAGAACTCGGCATTGGGTTCCTGCAGAGTTGACTCCAGCGAGTGGTGATAGAAGATTGCGCACAATAAATCGTCGGGAAACTTCCATTGAGCCGCATAGTAGGCGCCGGCCGATGCATGATCCCATCCGAAGACTTCTTGCTCCCAATCGACCAGATTTCGTCCGTGACCTGCCGCGGACGAACTATCCATGTACTCAAGGTATTGTTGGTCAAATGTGTTGGTAAGGACCGGCAGGAGGAAGTCCTGAAGCAAACCGCCAAGGAACGCAAGCCCCGGGTCAAGATGCATGCGTGTGGCGATTTCTTTGGCAAACAAACCCTTTTGCAGGGATTCGTTCCAGAAGTTTCGCTGATTGATCAGTTTTGTTTTAAGTG
>JBIIIF010000093.1:0-22167 GCA_044235005.1 Planctomycetaceae bacterium
CTCCCGATCCATCTCACGCAGCGATTTCTCGGGAGATCTTGCTGAAGATGCCACGGCCGATTCCGGCTCCGAGACAGGGCGAGGTCGAAACCCGGGAGCGATCGTTGACGGCAGCGGTGCTGTAAGAGCCGGTGAATTCATAGCCGGGGTCAATGGGACCGAATGAACAGGAGCGGCCGGCGTCAATGGAATCATGACCGGCAGCATTGAGACTGGCGGAAGACTCGCAACACCCTGTCCGTGTCCTGAGTTTGCCACTGAAGAATTCGTTACGGCAGAGTTGGTCATCGCTGACGATGGCAAGGGCGGAGGAGACAACGGCTTTGAAGATTGCGCAGGCGTCTGGAAGCCGACTGGGGTCTGAAATCCCACCGGTGTCGACGTCTTGCCGGACGGCTCCGTCAACGGCCGCCGCGAAGAAGTCGAGTATGTGCCGGTGACTGTACTTCCAGTGGCTGCGTTGCCAATTGCACCCGCCAACGAAGTCGATGCGTCAGCAGGACTTACCGGGGAAGGATTTACAGGCGGCTTCGGCAGAGGTGTCAAATTGCCCCAATAGGTCTGCGAATTCTGAGGCGGTGCCGCAGGAATCAGCGGCAATGGGGGAGGCAAGAGGTCTGAGGCCCGTTTTGATGACTCTGATTGTTCATCGACAACTCGTCGACGTTCGGACCGCGGTGATTCCTCCGAGCGACGTGACTGCGACACTCCGATGCGACTCACCTGCCGACCCGTTCCATAAAACGGATCCGCCCAGGGATCCCGAGCCTCCATGGTTCCCGATGTGCTCGTCGTCGCTGGGGCCGATCTGCTCAGCCAGTACTCCGTGCGGGGAGCGACATCGTCAAATTGAACTTGCGGCGCGTCAACATCCAGCTCGGTCAAAAAAGCATCGGTCAGGGGCTGAAGATACGACTTGCGATCTCGCGGAATCGCGAAAACCTCCGCCGGCAACGGACTCATGATCGCGATAATTCCAAACACGAAGACGCCGATTGTCAGCCAGGGTTTCAATGGAGAACCGATCGGCATCAGATGGTAGGCGATAAAACAGGGTGGCAGTAAAGTGAGCATGCCGGCAAAGAACAGTCCCGGTGACTCTTCCGCAGATGTTCTTCCGGGAGAAAACAACAGCCATCCAAAAATCGCAAGAAAGGTCGCATAGGCGGAAAGCAGCAGCGCTGCAGGCTCCCACGCCTGAATGCGGATAATTCGGGTATACTGACCACGCCACAAGAGCCACGCCACGATCACCAGTGATACCCAGGCCAAAATGGCCAATGCGCGACGTCCCTGTATCCGCCGACCATGAGATGATGTCATGCGAGCGGGCCTCCTGCCTTGTTTGTTTCACATGCAGCGATGATGATCACGCTGCTCCCCCAGATTGAACAGTCTCCCGGAACCGCCTGAAATCTAACGGTTCACAGGGAAAGTCTGCAAGGTTTCTCAGCCCCCGTTTTGCGAATCATCGCAGACCACAGGCTTTCAGAAACTTCTCTTCAAACTGAGGATCGGGCATCAGGCAGGGATGTTTGTACTGTTCCGCACTGCCTCCGGAACCAGATTGCCGCAGATTTGTGAACGACTTCCATGCATCCGGAGACAACTCCTGAACGCGGATCATCTGCAGTCGTCCGGTGTGGCGTTTCTCACCATACTCCACATTTCTGCGACAAAGATCGTCGTCCAGCACCGTCGCAAATTCGTGGTGCGTGCTTTTTTGATCGCTCGGAAGGAGCAACCCTCGTCCGGCTGAATCACCTGTGCGACCATCACTTCCCGCTGATTCTCTCGCAGCAGCCGTTCGCTGATTTGCGGGGTTGTCACTCAAACGTCCCACGTAAAGAGTGTAACCCGGCGGTTCTCCCCAGCATGGCGTCAGCGTGTAGATTTGAGGACTGAGTCCGGTCATGCTGCACGCAGTGCGAACCGATTCCACGACCTGCGACTCGGCAATTTTCTCGCCGGTGATGCTGGAGATATGCGCGCCTTTGTGGCGAAACTCCAGGATCGGAGTCGTGCCATAAAAGCCGACGCAACGGACCACGTCCTGAATGTTGTAACGATACAACCCGGAGCTGGTTGTCAGCAGGATAAAGTACTCCCGACCTTCTTCCAGTTCATGGGCTTCCAGAACAACAGGCTGTGTTGATTCTGATTCTCCAACCGGAATGAACTCGAAAAAGTGTGTCTGAACTTCCAGGATGCCAGCAGAACTGTTGTCTTCCAAAGGCAGTGTCATCCGCCCTTCGCTGGCATGCAGGCCATGGTCACGCACTGGCACATCATCGAACTGCTGCCTCAGGCGAGGAATATATGCGGCGGCGCTTCCTCCGCACCAGACCCCAAGCACTCCCAGCATTGGCCAGCATGATCGTGGGCGGAAGTTCCCGTGCTCCCGAATGATACTCTCAAGAACTTTGGCTCGGGCACGATTGGGCTGCAGTTTTTTTCGCATGAGCCCACGAACAGACTCGGGCAGTTGACAGCCGCTTAGACCGCCATCGCGAATGTCACGAATCAATGACTCAGGATGCTGATTGGCATGATCCAGCAACTGCAGCAACGTACTGGGATTAGCCGTAATCAGCATTCCGACATAAGGATCTGCCAAAGCCATTCTGAGAATGGTGTAGCGTTTGGCCTCGGCATCACCAATCTCCGCGACAGCCGATGGAACCGTATACAAAGTGCGGACGATGGTACTCTGCATGGCGGCCACCAGTCCGCTGATGTTGCCGCACGGAGTCCCACCCGGCGTCGCAAATCTGCGATGACTGCTGCTGATCTGCACGATGTTCAGCTTCTGCAGCCGAGCATGCTCTGAATACGTTCCGATCCCCCACATTTGCCAGCCACGGCGATAGTCGTGCAGGAAGCGATCCGTCACCGGGATCAGCTTGGACTCGGACGTTGTCCCGCTGGTCACGGCAAACATCTGCAGTCGGTTGGCACTTCCCAACAGTGCCTGATGCTCACCGGCAGCAACACGCTCAACATAGGGCCGCACGAGTTCGTAGTCAGCAACAGGGACCGCATTTCGGAACTCAGAGATTGACATTCCCGCGGAAAGACGACGATCGCGAGAAAACTGGCTGTCATGATTCAACTGTAACAGGCCGCGAAGCACAGCCTGCTGACTGTCTCGACATCCCGATCTGGCCGCTGCCAGAAACTCGCGCCGTGCCTGACGCATTCGGCGACGAAGGAATGTACCGGCTGCAGCGCGGATTCGATAAGCCAGTGGAATCTTACTCATCACGGTCCCTGGGCTGCGAATCCAGCAGTCCTGCGAATCCAACGATCTTTGGTCCAGACAAGAAACCGCAAACAACAAAAAAGGCATCTCCGAACAATCCGCTCAGAAATGCCTTCCAGTGTTTCATCGAAGCAGACACAAGCCTACTTCTTGCCGCCCTTTGCGGCTCCCTTAGCCGCGCCTTTCGCTGGAGTTGCGGCTGCTGCACCTTCTTCAGCGGTTTTCTTCTTCTTCTTGCCAAGCAGAGCCTTCGCGACTCGAACTTTTGGAAGTCCCAGAGGACTACGTCCTGTGGCAAAGCGGTCTTCTTCAATCAACCTTGCAATTCGCTCACCGCGCGTCAGCACGTTACGAGATCGAGAAAGGCCAAGTCGAGTCCTGAGAGTCTTGTCAACTGACACGTGAACGCTCCAATCGCACTCTGAATTCAAAATTGCCCCGAAACAAATCCTTGCTTCGAAGACCGGTTATCGAAAAATTGTCCCAGTTCCACGTCCGAACAGTTAGAACATCGGTCCGGGAAAGTTGGGAAGTGTATCGACAAAACTTCCGCTTCTCAACCACGCCTTTGCCACTTTTCCCACTGAAAATCAACCCGGCTGCTGGAAAACGCTGCAGAAATTGGCCGTTGAGTGGCAGGCCGGAAAAAAAATCCTCAGAAAACGCCCCCGCCCGGCCCCCAAAGACGCTCACCTCCAGCGATTCCCGATCGCCCTGGGATTACGGCACTATAGCGATCGAATCCACCGGAGGGGCATGGACTCTTTGACCATTCTCCGCCTGATGCCGCGTCTGAAGGTCACGGGTTTAACAACGAATGAGACAGACCCTGCCCTGGCACGACGCCCAGTTCGTCTATCGACCAATCTGGTCCAGCGCCATCGCGGCTCGGTAGTCAGCTCGCGATTCGAAGTAAAGCTTCAGAGCATCCACATACTTTTCAGCCGACTCAACAGCGTACTGTTCGCGAAGAGTGACTTTCAGAAGATCGGAGAGACCTTTCTCCTGATTCGTGCGTTCTCTCGCAGCCAGATCTTCCGCATGCTTCAGGGATTCCTGAGAGCTCACGACCTGATCCCACGCTGACTTCAGTGCCGCATGGGCCATCTGCACGTCGACGCTGATTTTGTCTGCCGTGATGCGTCGTTTGGCTGAAAGCTGAGCCAGCTTGGCCTGAAGTTCCGTCATCTTGCCACGCGCTTTGCGTCGCTGCATCGGAACATCAAGAAAGACAGATGCTTCGCTTTCGTAAGGCGACTTATCTCGCTTGGAGCTTGTCGGTTCACCAATATCCTGCGACCCCCAGAGGACCGCATTTAATTCCGGCTGCAGCTGGTTTGTGGCTTCTCGATAATCGATCTGAGTCTGTTGGCGAAGCAGATCCAGCATTCGAAGTTCCGGACGACTAGAGAGTGCCGTCTGAATGTCCTGATCCAGTTGCAGATCATCGACAGGTGAAGGATCTGGGAACCCAGGTAACTCTTCTTCCACCGGAACCAAAGGTCTTCCCGAGCCATCTCGCAGATACACAGACAGTTTTGCGGCGGTCTGCTCCATCTTGCGGCGAGTATCAGCGGCCTTCGCTTTTCGGATGGCCACCAGTCGCAGGTTGTCGGTGAGTTCCGGAGGATCCACGAAGCCCTGATTGACCTGAGCCTCGATTCTGGAGGTTCGTTCTTCCGCCAGAACGAGAACGCGTTTCGCGATTTGATGATATTCTCCTGCCGCAACCCAGTCCCAGTAACCGTAGGATGCATCCTGAACGTAGCCGATCAACTGAGCCTGAATGTCAGGTTCCGCCATGCTGCGTTCAACGCCGGCTTTCCAAAGCTCAGCACGACGCGCATCAATGTTGCGATTGCGGGCCAAAGGCACCTGCACTCCGGCCTTGAATTCACCGGCATCGTTCGTCTGGCGTTCCAGATACCAAGGCTGAAAATCCCCGCGACCAATCCGATAGCCGGCGAAAACTTCACCGCCCCAGTATGTGGGCTGCACAACTCCGAGGTTCTGGCGATAGTTCTCGTAGAAGCCCTGTGGCCCGTTTTCGCTGGCGCCTTTCAGTTTGGTGTCAAATGCTCCGGAGGCCCCAATCTGCTGCCCCAAAGCGATGTTGCGGTTAAACAGAGCCGCCTGCAGCAGCGGATAGCTGCTGTAGACCGATGCAAGAACCTCCTCAAAAGCCACCACGTCTTTAGATTCTGTTTCCGTCGACGCTGGCGACTCTTCCTGAGAGTTCAACGACACAAGCATCATGTCAGATCTTGATTCGCCATCGCCTGGCTGATCTGCCACTGTGTCATCAGAGGCGAGCGCAGCGTCATCATCCGACACATTGGCAACATCAGAGACTGATGAATCAACGGCTTCACCGGAGTTCGCTGCGGCGTTGTGCGGCCTTGAATTATCTTCTGGACCATTCGCCACGGACGAAGGTAGCGTCCTCTCCTCCTCAGTCTCGGCAACCGGCTGAATGCTCGGCGCGTACTTTTCTGTGGAGGCCTTCGCGGTGAAGGGAAGGCGAACATTTCTGCTGCCAGCGCAACCAGGCAGAAGCAGAAGGACTATGGTGATTCGGCAGATATTGCTCATGAACGATCGTCATCCGTGACAGGTCGATTCGAGCGAAAAGGGCTCCCCTGTTTCTTCGGATGCGGAGACGATGTTACTGATTCTCCGCCTCGACCGGGTCTTCGAATTCGCAGTTGTGCGGAACAGAATCATTACACAAAGCAGAACCGGTAGAGTCTCTGGCTTGAGGGCCCCGAAAATGAACGTTGCCTGTGCTTTGGCAACAATTGAGGATCTGGATCCTGGCGGCAGACGATCCACACCACTGGAATTGAGGATTCGGAGCATCGGAGTTGATAATCCGGATCACGAGAGGCGATGATCCGGATCATGAGAGTCGCTGGATCGTGATTGCCCGTCGATGATGGACTATTTGCCGTCGCCCTTGCCGGCCGCCTTCTCACCCTTGGACGGTTCCATCTCCACGGTCGGCGGGAACCCATTCAGCTTTCGCCAGACTTCAAACCACAGCGGCACCTGTTCGAGCAGAACCCAGCCGTTCGCGCGAACGCCCTGACGGAGAAATCGTTCTTCAGGCCATTTCACGGTTTCTGTGGAATCGGGAAGAATCTGGCAGCGAAACTTGCCTTTCCCGTTATCAACCATATCCACGGAAACAACGGTTCCCCCAAACGTGCCCACAGCGACAGACGGCCATCCGGCAAACTGAATTGCGGGCCATCCTTCGAACTGCAAACGAACGTGTCTCCCGGCTTCAACAAGCGGTGCATCGTTGCCATCCAGCCAGATCTGCACAGCTCGCTCTTCGGTGTACGGGACCAGCGTGCAGATGGGATCACCTTCTTTGACCAGTTGAGAGCCACCATTGGAGCTGATCTGAACAACGTAGCCATCAAACGGCGCGGTGATCATCAATTGAGTATTCTGCCGTGCGACTTTATTTTCCATGTCGTGCAGTTCTTTGTCTGCCTTTGACACTTCCGCCTTTGCTTTGTCCAGGGCACCTTCGTAATAGCTGACGTCGGCGGCGGCCTTGTGAATATAGGCTTCACGGTCGCTTTGTTTGCCTCTCAGTTCTGCCCGTGCAGCAGACAGGTTGGCCGATTCTTCTTTCACTTTGCCCTCAGACTCCAGCAGCTTTCTTTCGATCTCCTGCAGCTTTTCGAGAGCGATATTGCCTGCCGCCTGAAGCTCTTTGGCTCGAGCAAAAGCGGCCTTCAACTGGGGGATGGCGGCTTCGGCGATCGCAAGTTTTTGTTCAGCAGCGGACACCTTCTCCATCGCCGACTGCACATACGCATTCTGCGCGGCTTCAATTTCGGTCTGAACTCGACGATAGGCATTGAGCTGGCCCTCTGTTGCCTCCACGATCTTTTTGGATGAATCCAGAATTGCGGTCGTGTTCTCCAACTGCCCCTGCAATCGGTCGGCATATTGGTCATCGATATCACGAATCTCGGCGATAAAGTCGCCCTTGGCGACTCGGGAATTTTCCACGAGTTCTTCGTTCCAGCGAACGATGCGTCCCTTAATCGTTGCTTCCAGAGTTTGCTGGCGTTCGCGCGGAGCATAGGCAACGACGTAACCTTCGCCGGTGATTGTCTGCTGCCATGGAGCGAACGTCATTAAACCGATTGTGGCGACAAGCAGGATCAATAGTACCACCGCAATTCGCCGTGCCTGGCGCGAGGAACGAGCAAGCTGCAGTGAAGGCATCAACGCCTCGCTGTAGGCGACCGGCGTCAGGATAGATCGACGTTGAGATTTCGCAGGAGCTGTCATTGTGCTTCCCTTTCCTGATACTCTGAGGTCAGCATCACGACGTGTTTCATCATGGCTTTCAGGTTTTCGCGATTCGTGACAAGGACAATCGATCGCTCAGCGTCTGCCTTCAGCAGAGACTCCATAATTCTTTCCGCTTCTTCATCAGACATGGTGTCGAGGAGTTCGTCAATCAGCAGGACTCGAGGATTGGCAGCCAGTGTACGAGCCAGCATCATCCGACGAAGTTGAGCACACGTTAGTGGTGCCCCAGTGGCATTGAGTGGAGTCTCAAGGCCGTCAGGAAGTCGTTGAATAGCAGGCATCAGACCCACAGTCTCAGCCGCAGCTCTGACATCATTAATGCTGATGTCAGGACGTTCCAGATGAATATTCTCCAGAATCGTTCCGTCAAAAATCTCGACATCCCTGGCAAGAGCAACCTGTCGCCTCAGAACATCCGGACGTACGTCGCGTGGATCCACTCCGTTGAGGCGAACTGAACCTGAGGATGGTTCGCGAAGTCCAAACAACAGATCCAGAAGCAAACTTTTGCCGGTACCACTTTCTCCTGTCAAAACGAGATGTTGCCCCGGAGCAATTTTCAGCGACACATTGTGCAGCATTTCCCTGCCATCGGTGAGGTGATAGCAGACCTGATCAACGACTATTCCCGAGTGTTCTGGTGAACTGGCTTCGGGTAATGTCAGCAGGCCATCTGTTCGCTCCGTCGGCAGGTCCAGAAGAACGCCCAGCTTGTCAATGGACGCCATCAGATCATAGAAGCTCTCGATATGCTTGCCGAGCTTCGCAAAGGAACCGACAACCACCGCGACGATCAATTCCGCAGCCACCAGTTGCCCAAGGGATAGCTGGTTGCTTATCACAAGCCAGCCACCAATCGCCAGCAAAGCGGTGCTGGCCAGCGCCTGAAGCAGCAGCAGAAACAGAATCTGGCGCATGAGCACTTTGAAGTGCTTTTTCCGCGCGGTGAGATAATTGAAGACCAGTTGATCAGAACGCTCCAGAGCGAATTCTGAGGCACCGTCGTAGCGAAATGTCGTACGACAGCGGGCCAGGTCTTCCAGCCATGCGGCCATCGCGTACTTTGTTTTCGACTCCTTGATGCTGGTCTTCACTGCACCGCGTCCGAGCACGAACATGTTGAACAGCAGTAACAGGATCAAGACAACGTCAAATGCCAGCAGATAAGGATGGTAGAATGCGAGTACCACCATGCCCACGAAGATGCTCAGGATCACGGAGATGCCGTCCAACAGCAACTGCGCGCTGATTTTCTGAACTGTCACCACGTCAAAGAAGCGATTGACAAGTTCCGGAGCGTATTCGTCATCGAGAGCCTCAACACGAACTCTCGGCAGGCGAAACGAGAGATCCGCCGCGACCCTCGCAAAAAGTCGCCGCTGAATGATCTCAACCACAAGCGTCTGCAAGGCTTTCACCGCGGCCTGAAATACGAGAAAGGCCAGCAGCATAATGGACAGCACAATGACCGGCTGCAGAAAACGTCCAAACGCAACCGTATTGACGAGCGCTTCAACGGCCAGCGGCGTCGTCATGCTCAGCATGCCGGTCACGAGCGCAAAAATCACGATCACCCACAGATCGGAGCTCTCCGCAACCAGGAGCGAAATCAGTCGCTCAAGCGGCTTTTTTTCGCCATGAGTCGCCGGTTCGGCAGTCTGTGGTGACAATGCGGGTTCAATCACAACACAGCGAACAACGCCCTCAAAGCCGCTTAGCCGGAGTAAGCTGGCCACACGACTCCCCGAAACGTTGCGGATGGGAAGAACTCCGCGAGGAGAACCAAACTGCAGTTTCCGGCCTTTGCCGGGCATGATCGAGTGCCACGTGCTGCCGTCGCTGCCTCGCAGAATCACCGTCAGGCCGTTGCGAGCCATCTGGATCAGGTCATGCAGCTCCCCGTCGATGACGCGACATCCGCGACCAAGACTATGAGCCGTTTCAATAATCCAGCGCCACCAGCCGCCGTCCTGAATTCCGAAATACGTCTCTGCAGCTTCATCGACCGCTCGCCGAGTTTTCGAACGATCGACATGCGTTCCTTCCTGTAATGCCAATTGCTCAAAGATCCACGAGGCAGACATAAGGTCAGCTTCACTGGCTCTGTCGCTTTTTGCAGGGTCAGCCATAGCGGGGTCCGAATCGGGATCGTCGGGTCTGATATTCAATGAAATCGCGTTAAAACGCGATAAGTCTCTGTCTCAATCGACTGTAGACGTCTCGAACGTGAATTCTCATGAATTCGTTCACGAGTCCTTTGGGAATTTCGTTGAAATGGAAAAAATGAGAAGGCTTCTTTCGCGATAAAGTCTCCGCCAGAAACAACTACATTTATCACAGTCCCGCGACCGGATGGCCCTGACGTTCTGAAATCTCGACATGTCGTTACACCGGCGATCTTTTTCGGTCCTCTCAAAAACTGCCCCCGGGGTAACTGTCGATTTTCACCGTCAACGCCAGGTCAGATTGATCGGCACTGTCACCATTTCGGAGTTCTCGCCGTCCTTCGCGAAGAGTGTCAGATTTCCCTGCTCTATGCCCTTGGTCGGCAGTTCGGAGATGCTCAACTTGACAACCAATTGAGTCTTGTCGGTGCCGAGTGCCTCGGTCTTCTCTATCTTACCTGTCATTTGTGGCGGAAATGTATCGACGTGTGAAACCTTCCACTTCGACGGGATCGTGAATGTAATGGAAGTCCCGACGGACTTTGACGCATCAGAGCTCTGCACAATGACACGACCAGCATCGGGGCTCAGGGAAACTGTTTCATCCTCCGGGCGACGGCGATCCCCCAGAATGATTGGGACCTGAACGACCTGATAGGTTTCGTCATTAGTCGTGATCGTCACGAGTCCTCGATGTTGTCCCAGCGGGATTCCATCAGTAAACCGCACATCGATTGTCGTGCGGCTGACGCCATCGTTGGAAGTTTGGCCAAGTAGTTCTGCCTTGAACAACGGTGATGAACTGACGACAGACTGAATCTTCATCGGGTCGGCGTAACGCTCTGTTCGATAGTCATTGATGGTGATGACTGAATGATCCGAACTTGAAATCTTTCCCAGGAGCATGACTACTCGCGGTTCAATCTCAACTTGTTTTTCCGGCAGTACGACTTTGTAAGTCAGGGTGACCTCACGAGGTTTCGGATCCAGATACTTCACCGTGGTGATGTATTCGCGCAGGCCGGCGGGTTCGTTACGAGTCTTGATCGAAAGCATCACGCGACCTTGTTGCCCCGGTGCGATCTCCTTACCGGTTATCTCCGGAGAGATGCAACTGCAACCGGCTTTAACCTCCTGGATCATAACTGTTGCCGGACCCTTGTTGACGAAGGTGAAATACGGCGTCAGCAGTGGCTGCATCGGAATTGGATCGAGACCCTCGTGACGCATGTAGGTATCAAAAACCAGCGCTGGCCGATCGATACTCAACGTCAGCGGCGGAGCGGTGCCTTCACGCATCGAGAATAAGGCGGCTACCAAACAGGGGACGAACAGCAGAGCCGCAATCCTGAGCGGACTGCTTCTTCGATCTTTATCTTCCGGGGTGTTTTGGATCGAATTCCCTGAACTCGCAGGATCTGACATACGGCGACCTTCCGTGGTAGAGACCAGATTTTTTGACGAGCCACTGGTGCGTTCAGTTCAACTTTTGGGCGGGCCGTCTAACCTATGTGGCTGAGATAATGAGTCTGTCGATCTCGGAAGGCTACCTCCTGCCCCGAAAACGATCAAGACGCGGTTTCCGCAAACACCCGCTCCCGAGGTACTTATGACGATTTTCAAGTCTTCTCGCCGTGCATTCATTCAGACCGCAGCCCTGCTGGTTTCGCCTTTTTTGGCCGGTTCTTCGCAGGCATTTGCTGCAGATCCCGAACGACCTCTGATGGCTTACGTGGGAACATTCAGTTCTCCGCTGAAGGACACGTTGCCGACTCAGGTTGATCTCCCGCCCGGCAACGGACGCGGAATTCATCTCTTTGCAGTGAATCGCGGAACCGGAGAACTGGAGCCCGCCGGTTTGGTGGAAATGGGAACCAGCCCCAGTTGCCTCGTTGTCAATTCCGCCGGGACACATCTTTATTCTGCCAACGAAACCGATCGCCTCGGCGCTGAAAAAGAAGGGACCGTCAGCGCATTTTCGATCAATGCAAAGACTGGTGGGCTGGAGTTTCTGAATACAGTTCGCTCCGGCGGTGCCGGTCCTACATATGTCAGCATTCATCCGTCCGGGAAGTTCCTGCTGGTGGCCAATTACTTTGGCGGATCGGTGTCAGTCATCCCGTTTCTTCCTGATGGGCGGCTTGCAGAGCCATCCGATGTGAAGATCGATGAAGGGCCAATTGGTCCCACAAAAGCCGTCAACGCACCCCCGGGAAGTTTTGCGTTTAGTGGCCACGACCGAACTCATGCGCACATGATTCAGTCTGATCCTTCCGGTCGGTTTGTGCTGCACGTCGATTTGGGAACGGATCAGATCCTGATCTGGAAGTTCGATGCCGAAAAGGGCAAGCTGAGCCCGGCCAAAATTCCTTCAGTTTCGCTGCCCCCCGGAGATGGACCTCGACACTTTCACTTCCACCCGAATGGCAAATGGTTCTATTCGATTCAGGAAGAGGGCTCAACATTGGTGCTGTTCGACTACGACGCCGAGCATGGCGGGTTGTCACCTCGTCAGACGATTTCAACACTGCCGAAAGGCTATAAGGGCAGTAACTTCTGTTCGGAGATTCTGGTCTCCGCCGACGGCAAGTTTGTTTATGCCGGAAATCGTCTGCATGACAGCATCGGCATTTTCTCTGTTGGTAACGATGGGACGCTGACGCATGTCGCAGATGAATGGACACGCGGCAATTATCCTCGCAGCTTTAACTTTGATCCCACTGGCGAGTTCCTGTACTGCTGCAATCAGCGTGCTGACAATGTGGCGATTTTCAAGGTCAACAAAGCCACCGGTGAGCTGGCCTTCACCGGCCATTATGCGGCCGTTGGCAATCCCTCGATTATCATCTTTCACGAACTGGCAGGGGCAAAATAAACTCCACAGCTTCCAATTCCTGACTGTGTCAGCGCTGCGGTGAGTGCCGGAAAGATCGGGTTCTCGAAGCGCCAGCGACGATCTGAGAAGGGCTGATGTGACGTCGAACGCGCATTGGCCCGACAGAAAAATGTATGTTTGAAGCTACTTTTTTCTCAGTGATCGAGGGCGCGACAGGATCTCATGGACCAGGATGGCATGGCGAACGCCGGCTGGAGTTTTCAGGACGGACAGGATGTCATCGGCCGCTGCGGAACCCGTGTCCGAGGCGGACATTTCCACGGGCTTACTGGATTGAGATCCGAGATGACTTCTGACTCGCTCGTCGATGTCTTTTTTAACGAAGTTGTCGACGTCGCGACCCATGTGGCTGCGGACGTGGTCTCCGATGAAGGAGTCGACGTGTTCGGAAACGCCTGAGCCCACGGTTCGGGGCTTCTGGACCTTTTTAGGCTGCTGCTGTGAGGCCGCTGGTTGCTTCTGGGAGTTCTTTTTCTGGTTCTGCTTTTGACGCTGCTGCTGTTGGCGTGAGCCTTGATTCGGTTGATTTTGAGGCCGTTGCGACGCGGTCTGCTGCCGATCCTCGGGAGGCAACCCATCGAGAAATCGGCCCATACTTTCCTGGGCGGGTGTCATCGGAGCCCGGGGCGGCGGTGCAGCAGGGTTTTTGGCTGCGGCCTGCTTCACCGAATTAATCATGCCGGCAATGACCGAAATCAGCACGAAGAGTGGCACTATGAAATCGAGAATATTCTGCATGCGTCCCGCTCCATTCGTTGAATTCTGTCAGGCCGATTCCCGTTCACGCTTGTCGACAGTCTTTTCGCTGCCGGCAATATCCAGATCTTTTTGCAACCGGCCGGGAAGCCGCCTGACGACTGGCCGCGTGCGAGCCTTCGCCATTCTGTCTTCCAGTTCCGCTTTCACGTGACGTCTCTGCAGGAAGCCCCGGAGGACTCCAAACAGAACGACGGCAACAAAAATCGTAAGCTTTTCCATGGTTGCTGTGAACCCGGGGCGCTGTCAACCTGCCCGATGCCACCCTGCATTCGAAAATACAACGTCGGAAGACAATCGGCTCCCGGACAGAACTCAGGCATTCTGCCTTATTCATCGTCTCTCCACCAGTGAAGCTGGATTTGAGTTCTGTCTTTGGGGCTGATTGAACAGCGGCGGCTGGTGACAAAACCGGGAACTGCTGACTTTATGGCATCCTTTCTTTCCGGATGATTGGACGGCTTCTATACTCCCGCTCTTCGCGGCAGGTGGGAACAGACTCTTCGACACGAAGAACACGTCGACTTCGGCCCGAATGTACCGCCGTTTCAGTCATCATTCACATCGATTTCTTCGGATTCAATTCCTGTGCACAGAACTCATCATTGCGGAGAACTCCGTCGCGAACATGCCGGTCAGACTGTCACACTGGCTGGTTGGGTTAACAGCTACCGCGAGCAGGGTAAAGAACTGGTGTTTGTCGACCTGCGTGACCGCTACGGTAAAACGCAGGTGACATTCATCACAGAAGAAGGCAGCAAGATCGATTCGATCGCCCGCAAACTCCGTCGCGAAGATGTGATTAAAGTCGTCGGTGAAGTACGTTATCGTGGCGACGGGCTCGTGAATCCCAAATTGCAGACCGGTGAGATTGAACTGCGAGCCATCCAACTCACCGTGCTCTCACGCAGCAAGACTCCACCTTTTGAAATTGAAGGTGGTGAGCTTCCTAACGAAGAACTGCGGTTGAAGTATCGCTTCGTTGACCTGCGACGCCCTGAACTCCAGAAGAGTATCATCCTGCGACATAATCTCGTGCAGGCGGTTCGTGAGTACTTCAATACTCGCGACTTTCTGGAGATCGAAACGCCGATGCTGGGACGCAGTACTCCTGAAGGGGCTCGCGATTACCTGGTGCCAAGTCGAGTGCATCATGGCAGCTTCTATGCCTTGCCGCAGTCACCGCAGATCTACAAGCAGATTCTGATGGTGGCTGGATACGATCGCTATTATCAGATTGCACGCTGCTTCCGTGATGAAGACCTGCGAGCTGACCGGCAGCCCGAGTTTACTCAGATTGACGTTGAGATGGCCTTCGTTGAACGAGACGACATTCTCAACACGATCGACGGACTGGTGGCCTTCGTGATGCAGAAGGTGCGTGGACTTACGATGCAGACTCCTCTGCCACGCTATACCTATGCAGACGTCATGGAACGCTTTGGATGCGATAAGCCTGATGTTCGCTTTGGCATGGAAATCGTCAATATCAGCGATATCGCAGCTAATAGTGGATTTGGCGTTTTCAAGACAGTGACTGCTTCGGGTGGTCGGGTGCGAGGACTGAACGTCAAAGGCGCGGCGGAGAAGTACAGTCGGCGTCTGCTGGATGTCGACCTCAAGAACTTCGTTGGCGATTTCGGAGCCAAGGGTCTGGCTTATATGAAGGTCGCCGGCGGTAAGCTGGAATCGACGATCGCGAAATTCTTTACGGATGAGCATCAGCAACAGATCATCGAACGCATGGGCGGCGAAGAAGGAGACCTGCTGCTGTTTGTTGCTGATACGCCAAAGGTCACCAATGCTGCTCTTGCAGCGCTGCGGAACCGATTGGGGAAAGAGCTGAATCTCTACGATCCCACCGAGTTCAAGTGCATCTGGGTTCTGGACTTCCCGCTGCTGACATGGAACGCAGAAGAAGGTCGGTTCGATGCCGAACATCATCCGTTCTGCCAGCCAAATCCGGAAGATGCAGAGTATCTGAAAACCGATCCAGGCAAAGTTCGAGCGGACAGCTATGATCTCGTTGTGAATGGCTACGAAGCCGCCAGCGGCAGCGTGCGTATTCACGATTCCGAAATTCAGCAGATGGTATTCGATCTGCTGAACATCAAATCCGAAGAAGCAGAACGTCGCTTCGGATTCCTCCTCGAAGCGTTGCGATATGGGGCACCTCCTCACGCTGGGATTGCTTTGGGTCTTGACCGCTGGGTGATGTTATTGGCAGGCGATGAGAATATTCGTGACGTGATCGCGTTCCCGAAAACTCAGAAGGCCGCCGATATGCTCACCGGGGCGCCGGCTCCTGTGGATGATCGCCAGTTAAAAGATCTTCACATTGAGGTCTCAGAACTGCCCACGAAGTAGCTCAAAAGGCATCGGGGCAAGCGGCGATGAATCAGGTGAGCGTACGGATGGTGTGCGCCTTCAGCATTCACAGAACTGCGGGTGAAGCGTAAAACCTGAGACCGAAAAATAATCCGGGGAAACGATTCGCTCGCAGCGCGTGAGATCCTCGTTTCCCCGGAAATTATGCACCACAAGAATCTGCTTCTTCGCCCAGGCGGTCAAACAGAAGATGCTCATGATTGTGGTCACAAGAGTACGTCGCTCGTTTCGAAATCAACAGGAACGAAACCGGAACGGAGACAGAGATTTTCAGGAAGAAGTCTGTCTCCGGAAGCAAAACGGACTGATTGCTCTACTACATAAATAGATAGTAACGCAGAATAGATCTTGTAGCTTCGGACAACCCGCACGCGACTGTGAGCAAATCGTCACCGTATAGAGAAGCCTTGTGACCACGCGTGGTATGTGGTTTTAGATTGAGCGGTCATCGATGACGGCTCCGGGTTGCATCTGCTGGCTCACATGGCTTGAGCACACAACAGGGCTCAGGCGAGCGAATCGATGGCCCGGGAACTGTTGAACGTGAGTCCTTAAGGGCTTGGGAATCGACTGGCGTGTCATCCTTATGACAAGTAGCGTTCATGAGTGGTTAACAACTCTTCCATTCCTCGCGCTTCGATTCGCGAAGAGCTTCTCTTTTGCGTTGGTTCTTCATTTTAAAAACAGAAATGCCCGCCATAAGAGAGTTCGCGAGGAATTCTTTGATGCGAATAAACAGGATGAAACCCGTATATGTTATGGTCGGCGGATTTCTGCGGACCGGCAATACATTCACGATCTCCCGCCTTGCCCGCCATTACATGGAGCAGGGCAAGAAGGTCGGCATTGTGAAAGCGAAGCAAGGTTTTGCTCTGGATGATCTGCTGATGGACCTTATTCGCCGACTGC
The DNA here is from genome assembly GCA_044235005.1 of Planctomycetaceae bacterium. Lineage (GTDB taxonomy): Bacteria > Planctomycetota > Planctomycetia > Planctomycetales > Planctomycetaceae > SXXK01. The sequence continues at coordinate 16,715 of JBIIIF010000093.1, forward strand.
CTGCTCGACTGTTATCCGCGAGCGCTGAAGCCGCACATCTGAAGGTGATTGGACTGTGTGACGCCAGTTATGCTGTTGCGAGTGTCGTCAGTAACCAAACCGGGCCCGAACTTTCTCTGGCTTCGGGAACGATAACAACGACCGCAAACGTTGTGGTTAATGCTCGTGTCGTGATTGATCCCGCGGAACTCGAAACCATGGTGAGGGAAGAACTGAGCACCGCCGCCGCGGCCATCGGGGCAAGCCAAACCGTCGTTTCGCTTCAGAGTTTTCGCCCGGGGCGCCCGGTGCCCACACATCGTCTGTGATCAGAACTCGCCCATCACTTCCCCGGAGCTTCGTGTTCCCAGCGATCGCCAGATTCCGAGATCGATATTGTTCGAGATGGCTCGTGTGGAACCGTCAACGAGAGCCACCTGGACAATTCCCGTATGGTGGCTGCGCGAGGTAATGATCGCCCATGTGGGTTGACCACTGATCCCGTTTCGTCCCTCCTGCCACGAGTTAAAGTCACAATCATAGGTGACTCCCGCGTTCGTGCACTTAACGACGGAGTTGGGCGGAAGAGTGACCGTCACGCCCTCATGATGAACTCGCCCATCAGGCCATTCCGTATGCCCTGTGTCTTTGAAATCCGGGGCGGACGCAACAATGGCTTCAGCCGCAGCCGCAGTGTCAGGCATGGTTGTCGTTGAAGGGCCTCCATTGCGGCGGTAGGGCGTCCATGCTTTGACTTCACCCACCAGTAAAGTGTTGCTTGCTCCGTCGGTGAAGTGTGCAAACTCAAGCTTTGAATTAGGGAAGGTCGCACCGTCACTGCCAGCGCCAGTGACAGGGTTCCAGACAAACCATGTTCCGAAGTTGAAGCCGTAAGTCGTGGGATAGAGAATGGGGCGACCGCCGCCCGGATCGCGCGAGAGATCACTCTTCGGATCACTGGGACAGGCATACGTCGGAATCTTCAGGCCACTGATTGATGGCTGGAAGTCCCATGCCAGGCTCAGATCGACCCGGGAATAGAGATTTCCCTGTTCCAAATACGGCAGAATTCGGCCGTGAATTCCCCAGGATCCGTTGTTACCGGTCACTGTAATCGCTGGGTTAACACAGGCACTTGGTGGCAGGAAGCGGAACACGTCCGCATAGTTGTGAATGGAGAGGGCGATCTGCTTCAGATTATTCCTGCACTGAGTCCGCCGTGCGGCTTCGCGCGCGGCCTGGACAGCCGGGAGCAACAATTCAATCAGAATGGCGATGATGGCGATAACAACAAGCAACTCGATCAATGTGAATGCTCGGCGAGAGTGACTGTGTAACGCTTGCATGAATTCCGGCTCCGCCACCGAACGTTGGTTTCGAGTTTATTCATTGGCCAGTGAACACAAGCTCGACCTCTCGCGTCACAACGGCCTTCAGAGAATCACTCATTGAGAAGCAAAACACGGACCATTCAATTTCTCAATGAATTGCGGGAACGGGAGGCCATCGGTGCCAACGTGGAGGCGGAAGAGTCGCCATGACGTCGGATTTTCCGTCCTGCGAGCGTGGGATCGCCATGAGAACTCTTTTTCTGTGCCGTTGGAATCGAAGCATTCCTTGCGCTTCATATTGGACTGAATCATGGTCGCAGTCTGAGCTTATTGGGCGAACTTAAGTGATCTGTCTATCTATTGCAGCAGCTTTCGGTACAATTCAAGCCCGGTTCATAGAGTGCCTGAACCCTCCTGCCTGGTTGGGTTCGGCGGGGGGGAATCTGCCGCCAACAATCTCTCTGCTCACGCCAGCCATTACTCGGCTGCCAGGACATTGAACCGAGCGTGGTTATTGTGAACACGCGTTGAACGCCTGACGTTCCTGGCCCACTACGATCAGCATCACTCATCCATCGCGTGGTGGCCGCCACAAGACCTCTTTAAAACGGCATTGGAATGCATGTGTCAGGCACTGCTGTGAGACTCGCCAGGCAAATGCGATTCGAAATTGCATTACAGATCATGAGCTTTAAGAGCCTCATGTAGAACAAGCAGCATGTTGCGGAAGTCAGTATTCTCCGGTTGTATCCCACTGCGGACGGGTTCTCTGGTCCTGTTCAGCCTGACTGGCTGCGTTGACACACCACCGGATGAAGCATCGCCGAAGCCGGCATTGACAGAGAACAGGGAGGCCGTCGACATCGCGGTCGATGGAAGCACTGACGCCATCGGCCCTGCTCGGGAAGCGTTACTGAAGAATCTCAGGACGAGACTCAAGTCGATTGATGAGAAGATTACGCTGCTTGCGAACAAGGAATCGGACCTTACTGAAGAAGCCAGGCTCGAACGGAACAAGAAGCTCGAGGAATTCAGGATTCGACGAGATGCGGCACGAAGAAGACTGAAGGCGCTCAATGAGGCCAGCGAGCTGGGATGGAGCGATTTTCGCGATGGAGCGGAAGCCGCGTGGCTGGATCTTGAAAAAGCCGTCGATGCTGCGATGGCCGAGTAAAAGTCGTTAATGCGTTATTGATGTGTTTTGGTTCTCGTCAGAGGAAGCTTTATGTTGTGGACGATCTTCGTTGTCCTGTTGGTCTTGTGGGCTCTTGGGCTCGCGTCCGGAGCTGTGCTGAACGGTTATATTCATCTGCTGCTGATAATCGCGATTGCGGTGGTGCTGATCCGAGTGATTCAGGGGCGGCGAATTCTGTAGCGGGCGTCCTTCAATTCGCTGCAGGGCGCAGCGTTCAGTGGCATACCTCTTTTGATTCCCGGCGGAATCAGCGTCAGCAACGTGCTTGTTTGAACTCGGGCCTGAGTGATTGCTCGGGTCTTTGCTTCTTGAGTGTCAGGCTTATCTCATGTTGATTCAGGTCGATTTCGAAATTTCGTTTACCTTTCCGGAATCGACCCCTGTTGTGCTCATGATGTTTCTGCATCCATCTCGCGATGCGACCGTGAGAAGCGCGGAGCAGTTTTCGATTCAACCATCGGTGCCGGTGTCGCGGTTTACTGACAACTACGGAAACCGCTGTGCCCGAGCGGTCGTGCCATCCGGGTTCGTTGTTTTTCGAAATCATGCGATTGTGGAAGACAGCGGATTGCCGGACCTTGTGGTTCCGGATGCTGCTCAGTCAACAGTTCAGGAACTTCCTGATTTTACGCTTCCGTACCTGTTGCCAAGTCGATATTGCGAAGTCGACAGTGAGCTGAAGGATCTGGCGTGGAGTTTGTTTCGCAACACACGACCGGGCTGGTCTCGAGTTCAGGCTGTTTGCGATTTCGCTCATCACCACATCCGCTTCGACTATCAGCAGGCCCGGCCAACCCGAACCGCGCTGGAGGCGTATCGCGAGCGAGTTGGAGTCTGCCGCGATTACATGCATCTTGCGATTACGTTGTGCCGCTGTCTCAATATCCCATCGCGATACTGTACTGGGTATCTGGGAGATATCGGTGTACCAGTTCAGCCGAGTCCGATGGATTTCAGCGCCTGGTTTGAGGTGTTTCTGGGTGGCCAGTGGTACTCGTTTGATGCCCGCAACAATACGCCTCGTATCGGTCGAGTTTTGATGGCACGCGGACGTGACGCTGCTGACGTTGCGATCACAACATCGTTTGGAAACAGTCAGCTCCAGTTGTTCAAAGTGGGTACAGTTGTGGTTTGAATTCTGCGCTTTGTGCGTCAACACCAGCCGGCGTCGTAGGAATTCTGAAGCTCGGATTGCACGCCGCCCCCTGGGGATGTTTGTGTTCTACGGTGAATGTGCGACAAAACGAACTGCGGAAGCCGTTTCGACCAGTCCACGCAGTGAACTCCCCCAATGAGATCTTCTCAGCAAGTCGACGAATCGCCAGATGCTGAACTGCGGACTGAGTTCTCGCCGGATCAAGCTGTGGACGCTCCGGATGAGCCTTACTTTGCTCCCCGAGTTGTCCTTGGAACGATGATTGGCGTTTTCTCCTGCCTGCTGCTGGCTGCATTATTGATGCTGGTGCTCTGGCTGCCGTCCCGAGCCGGTGGTTGGCTGGCTGGAACCGACGAGGGCTCAGGTAACGGTCAAGGTCGTCAGGTTGGCGACGGCAATTCGAATCAGGCTGACGCGGGCGGCGATGATGAGGTCACCGTCTTTGATCAGGAAAGTGCTATGCCGGGCACTGCGGAGACGAATTCGTCAGGCGAAGCTACCGGGGACCAGAGTAATCTCACGGCATCGACGAACATCGCAAACTCATCGGAGCCTGTCGCAGCAGCAAAGCTCGCAGACACCGCACCACCGCGAAAGCAGAGATATACGATTGCTCCGATTGAATCATTGCAATCCCCGGAACAGGGGCAGGAGGGACCGGCTCAGGCTCAGGCTCAGGCTCCCGGAATGTTTGAAGGGCGAGGCGCTGCTGAGCGTGCAAAGCTGGCGGAGTCAGAAGGGGGAAATTCGGCCAGTGAAAAAGCTGTGGAGGAGGGGCTTAAGTGGTTAGCGAAACATCAGGACAAGAATGGAGCATGGAGCTTAAACCAATTCTCACAGGTCGGTGATTGTGATGGGCGATGTAACCATCCGGGAGTGATGAGTGATACGGGTGGGACTGGCTTCGGCCTGCTGCCGTTTCTGGGAGCCGGATATACTCACAAGAGTGGAAAATATAAGAACACAGTGCAAAAAGGATTGGACTGGCTGATCGCCGATCAGACGAAAGAAGGCACCTTTCAGAATTGCCTTGGCGGCACTTTGTACTCGCATGGCGTTGCAGCAATTGCTTTGTGCGAAGCGTACGCAATGACGAAGGATGCAAAACTCAAAGGGCCTGCGCAGAAAGCGATCGACTATATTGTTCAGGCGCAACATGCTGGTGGTGGCTGGAGATATGGTCCGGGACAACCCGGTGATACAAGCGTTACGGGCTGGCAGGTTATCGCTTTGCGAAGCGCTCAGCAGGGAGGTTTGAAAGTCCCCGCGTCGGTCTTGACGAAAGTCTCAGACTACCTTGATTCTGTTCAGACTGACAAAGAAGGCAGTGGCTACCGCTATATGCCCGGTGGTGGCGTCACTGACGCGATGGTCGCAGAAGGATTGCTGTGTCGAATCTATACCAATAACAAGCTTCGCCGCGGCGAACTTCGCGCGGGGGTCGAGTACCTTCAGGATCATCTGCCACGCGTCGGCGGTGAGTTGTACTACTGGTACTATGCGACTCAGGTGCTGCATCATTATGGTGGCGAACCATGGGATGAATGGAATCCCGTTATGCGAGATCTGTTGATTGAAGCTCAGGCGGGCGATGGACATGAAAGGGGAAGCTGGGCACCACAGGGCGGGCACGATTCTTCCGGCGGCCGTGTCTATGCAACATCGCTCGCGCTGCTGACGCTGGAAGTCTATTACCGGCATAAACGCGCGTTCGATTGATTTCGGTATGCTGGCCTGGCGACGAAGAGTGCTCAGGGAATTCGGATCTGTCGGCACGGGCTGCTCAGGATGC
>JBIIIF010000094.1:0-22112 GCA_044235005.1 Planctomycetaceae bacterium
AATGACCGTGAGAACTTTGCCATCGCCATGTTTGAGCCACCCGTGAGTAATCCAGGTGCCGTCGCCGGGGCTTCCTCCGCCGACGTTGTCGCCCATCTCGAGCAGGCCCACGGGACGAGTACTATCGGATGCTCGCACTTCATTGGCCATTGCGATGACGTCTTCGACCGAGATCAACTGACCTGTGAATTCGTCCTTCATGGCCCACCAGAAGTCGGCCAGTTGTTTTGCAGCGGATTCCGCAAGCTCCCGACTGCGTTCTGAAACCGCCAGCACCGTAGCGCCCATTTCTTCGACGTCCGAATACGGAAATCCATAGAGCCCGCATGCGTTGATCATACCGGGCTGCTTCTGCAGTCGCTCGGCTTCAGCCCAGAATCGCTGACCGTGTTCTTCCTGTGTCGCTTGTCGTTCGATGTTGACGCATAGTGGCAGTTGAACCAGAGCGAGTTTGGGAGAAATTTCACCGGCCAATGTGCGCAGCATGGTTCGTCCGGCGGCCAGTCCCTGAGCTTTCTGGTCCAGATGAGGATTCGTGCGATAACCAAACAGGGCATTACACTGTTGAGCCATCTTCGGAGAAACGTTCGCGTGCAGATCGAGCGTTCCGATGATCGGCATGTCCGGCCCGACGATCCTGCGAACTCGCTGCAGCCAATCTCCATCCGCATCCGGCGCGGGCACTGCGACGGTGGCACCGTGAGGAGCAACCAGCAGACCATCCAGAGGCAGTGAACTCCGCAGAGCGTTCTCCAGTTGTTCGATCAGCGTCTGCCAGCATTCGGTGGTGATGGCACCATACGGCATCGCCCGCGCGCCGAAGATTCCGACGAGCTCAATCCCGGGCTGATTCGACATTGATTCGATGAATCCGCCGACTTCGTGCTGGCTGCCTCGAAACGCATCGATCACTCCCTGGCCCGTCGTCAGCAGGTTCGAACGGAAATGTTCCAGGGTCGTTGGTTCGTTGAGAAAGGTGTTGCTTTCATGAAGCAGAGCAATAATGCCGACGCGTTTCATGGCAGGTGTCTTATGTGAAGATTGGAGACGGCTGATTTCTGGCGGGAAACGACATCCTGCGGATCAGACCTTTTTTGAGGCCCGAAGTGACGCAATCTGTCGGCGGGAATAGTTATCCTATGCCGATCGACGGGTGGAAGTCACTCGTGTGCCGCTCTGAAAATTGCTGAGTCTCATGTTCACAGTCAATCACGTCACACTTCACGGAAACGGGCGGCCGAGGCTGAACGACGTGTCACTAGCGATCGGCAGTCGCAGAACCGCGGTGATCGGGTATTCGGGAGCCGGGAAAACGTCGTTGCTGAATCTGCTGGCGGGATTTGAAACTCCGGACAGTGGCACGATCAGCATGGCGCCGCTGAATCGCCCTGAATCGGCCTCATCGCCTGCCTTTCAAAGTCCGCTGGGGCCTGCTGCGGGCCGAATTCCGCTCTTCTGGGTGCCTCAAAACGGCGGTTTATGGCCCCATCTGTCCGCCGAGCAACATCTGCTCAGTGTGAACAAATCAAAAGAATTGTCAGACGAAATTCTGTCGTCGCTGAATCTGGACCATCGAAAAGGTGCGTTTCCGGATGAACTGTCACAAGGGGAGAGATCTCGTTTGGCACTGGCTCGTGCTTTAGCCTCGAACGCGGGAGTGCTGCTGATGGACGAACCGCTCAGTCATGTCGATCCGGTGCGAAAGCCGGGGTATTGGGACGTTGTGGCGAGGCTGATCGAACGATCCTGTTCATCAATTGTGTTTACCTCACACGAACCGGAAACCGTTCTGCGGCGATCCGATTCGGTGATTTGTTTGCATGAAGGAACTGTTGCTTTTCAGGGACCAACGCGAGAACTTTACGATTCACCCGGCAGCGAGTTTCTGGCGGAATTTCTCGGGCCGGTAAACTGGTTGTCAGCGGAGGAACTTCAACACTTTGGCATTCACCTCGATCGGCCCGGCGGAATGGCGATTCGACCAGAACGCCTGAGTGTCGTCGCGAATGAGAACGGAGAGGCCGAATACATAAAGTGCCTGTTTGACGGACCTTATTCCGAATCCCTGATTCGCAGTGTTACTTTGGAGGCATCGCGAATCATCAAACACCAGCGTCTGGAGGTTCCCTTGCAGGAAGGTGTTCGAGTATCCTTGGTCTGGCGATGAGTGGAGAACCGCTTAATCGGAATGATAGCTTGGGAGTACGCAAGTTTTGTTCGGTTGTTTCGGGTTGTGTTTCGCAGCGACGAGGCGAAATCAGAATGAAAGTTGTCCTAACTAAATCCCGTTGCAATACCAAATCCAGGCCTGTTCAAAAACACCTGACCCTTCAAGTGACCTCTCCCATGTCTCAACAAATCCGCCAGCAAACGCAACGGAATCATGTTCCGATGTCGCCGCTTCGTGGCTTGTTGTCGATCATCCTGCTGATTCTGTCCGGCTGTATTGATGGCGGAAATGATCCGGAGTTCTACGTTTCCAAATTTGACTCATGGAAGATTCCGTCGTCGGGCCGATTCTTGCCAGCACCAAGAGGGCTGTACTCTGACGCCGATGATAATGTGTTCGTCCTTGATGATGCCGGACGAGTGCTCGTGTATGACAAGCATGGCAAGATCACTCAGCAGTGGGAGATGCCTGAGTTTGCAGCCGGGAAGCCTGAAGGAATCTGGGAACTTCTGGACGGAAAAATCGGTGTCGCTGATACTCACTATCATCGAGTCGTGATCTTCAATGCTGACGGTACGGTTAGTCACATGTTTGGCACTCAGGGAACGGAGGCGGGGCAGTTTGTGTTTCCGGTTTCGATCGCTCAGGATCCCAACGGATTCATCTATGTGGGCGAATACGGAGACAAACAACGCATTCAGAAGTTTACGCCGCAGGGAGAATTCGTGACGGAGTTCGGTTCTCACGGCACTGCGGACGGCCAGTTTCAAAGGCCCAGCGGAATGGCCTGGCAAAATGGCGAAGTCTTCGTGGTGGACGCATTCAACAATCGAATTCAGGTCTTCAGTGACGAAGGCAAGTTTTTGAGAGTGATCAGTTTGCCGGAAACAACCTCTCCACTGGCATATCCCTATGACTTACGAGTAACCTCCGACAACTTAATCTACGTCATCGAAAACAAAACGGCTCGGCTGACGGTTTTGAAACCCGATGGGACCGTTGTCGGACGTTTCGGCAAACCGGGGCGTGGTAGGGATGAGTTTTATCAGCCGTGGGACCTGACGGTGCTGAGCGACGGACGTGTGTTGATCGCTGATACTGGAAATCATCGATTGGTGGAATTGACTCCATGAACTGGCTGACGACGACAATTCGCAGAATCGTGCCTCCGCCGCATCGGCCGGTTCGCTGGACCGCGGCCATTCCGCTGATGGTTTTTGCCGTGCTGTTCGCGCTGGTTGTGTTTTCTATTCTGCCGACATTTATCGTCACATTGTCTCGACGCACCTGGGATCTGGGACTGTTCCGGATCTCCAAGCCGCAATTCGAATTAGTGCGTGAGCTGGAGTTTCTGAAGCCCTGGGCTTTCACGTTGCTGATTTTTACCCCGTGGTTATGGTGGATGCAGGCCGCTGGACATGCCGGCCTTCCAGAGAAACGTGGTGCCTGGGCCGCGTTTATTCGTCTGATGATTTGCGGGCTGCTGATCATTGTCCTCGCAGAACCGCGAGCTGTCCGGACCAGCGATGTGGTCGCCGTCGTCTACAACATCGACATGTCAGACTCCGTCAACGAAGCTCGGAACCAGGCGTTTGATCTGGTCGCTGGCACAGCTGCTCAAAAGCCAATGACCGATCAGGCCGGGATGGTTGTGTTCGGGCGAACGGCGGCCGTCGAATATCCGCCGCGTGAAACATTCCCGTTCGAGAAATACATTAACTCACAGGTCAGTCAGGACGCCACCAATCTGGAGCAGTCACTCGCCCTGAGCGCGGCGATGTTGCCCGAGGAGCATCTGGGGCGAATCGTGCTGGTGAGTGATGGCACAGAAACCGTCGGCCAGTTGAAGGACATCGTGGATGACTTGCAGGCTCGAGATGTTCAGGTTGACGTTGTCCCGATTGAGTACGATTACAAGCACGAAGTCCTGCTCGAACGGCTCGACCTGCCTCGGTTCGTGAAGCTGGGAGAAACCTACGAAGCGTCGGTTGTGCTGACGTCGCTGGCGAAGGGCAAGGGAACGCTGGTGCTGATGGAAGGCGAGAATACGATTGCTCGCCAGGAAGTTGAATTCGAAGCGGGCAAAAGTCGTTACTCGATTCCGATCAAAGTCGATCAGCCGGGCTACTACGAGTACGCCGCGCGAATTGAAGTGACGCCCGATCAGGATAGTCGCAGCGAGAATAATTCCGTTCGCAACTATCTGTATCTGGATGGTCCCGGTCGAGTTCTTTTGGTCATGGATCCTCAGAGTAATCCGGCCGAATGGAAGCCGATGGAAACGGCATTGCGACAGGGCGAACGTCAGGTTGATGTGCTGAGTGCTCTGGAGTTTCCGCTGGATCCGCTGTCATTGATGCCCTACGACGCCGTGATTTTCGCAGATGTCGCTGCGGACTCGATGTTGTCGAATCAGATGCAGGCCATGCACGATGCCATTCGCAATCTGGGCATCGGATTTATGATGGTCGGCGGGCCTAACAGCTTTGGCCCCGGTGGCTGGCAGGGTTCAGTGATTGCGGATGCGTTGCCGATCTCCATGGAAATCAGCAACAAGAAGATTCTGCCTAAAGGGGCATTGGCCATCATTCTGCATACCTGTGAGTTTCCTCAGGGGAACAGCTGGGCCAAGCGTATCACCAAGAAGGCGATTCAGGTTCTGAATTCGGAAGACCTTGTTGGTGCATTGGCACAGACAATGAACGGCGACGAGTGGATCTTTGAACTCACGCCTGCATCGAAGTATGCCGAACTGGTGCCACTGATCAATAATGCTCAAATCGGCGACATGGGTACGTTCGCGACGACGATGGAACTGGGGCTCAAGGCATTGAAAGATTCCGATGCATCCAGCCGCCACATGATCATCATTTCCGACGGCGATGCGTCCCCACCTCCACCTGCTTTGGTGAAAGGTTTCCAGGACGCACAGGTGTCAGTTTCGACGGTGGCCGTGTTTCCTCACAACGGCGATGTGACGATTCTGGAAGAGATCGCTAAAGCAACGAACGGTCGTTTTTATTATCCCAATGATCCCAATCAATTGCCGTCGATCTTCATCAAGGAAGCAAAGACCCTGCGACGTAGTCAATTGCAGATTCGAGACTTCGTGCCGGTGCTGACGAACGTCGATCCGATGCTCAAGGAGATCTCAGATTCGCCGCAGTTGCATGGTTATGTGCTGACGACGCCTCGTGATGATCCCCGAGCGACGATCGTACTGGCGGCACCTCCGACGGAAAGTGAACTCAAGGCCGGAGAAACTGAAACCGATCCGATCCTCGCTGTCTGGCGTTACGGTCTTGGAGTCACGGCGGCGTTTACTTCAGACCTGACCGAACGCTGGGGCAAAGACTGGGTCGGCTGGGATCAGTATCAGAAACTTGTCAACCAGATGGTGACTCGCATTGGCCGCGCTCGCCGCGAACAGTATTTGCGAGTTTACACCTACGTCAACGGCAACGAAGGCGTCGTGGTTGTTGAAGACTTTCATCCAGAAGAAACACTGCTGGATGTGACCGTGTCCGTCACCGGGCCGAATGGTTTCGAGCAGTCACAGCAGGTCCGTCAAATTGCTCCTCGACGATATCAAACGAGCATGCCGCTGAAGGGCGAGGGACGCTATCAGGTCATGCTGGGAGCGACCGACGGAACTCGTAATGAAACTGCCTATGCAGGCTTTATCGTGTCGTACTCGCCCGAGTATTTGCGATTCCGTGCGAATCCCATCGTGCTGCGAGATATCGCCGAGAAGACAGGCGGTTCTGAATTGGAGACTGAGCAGTCTTTCGAGGATCTGGCGAAGACGATTTACGGAAATCGCAAACCCAAACGCAGCAGTCGACCGATCTTTGACTGGTTCCTGATGGGGCTGGCGTGCCTGTTGCCGCTTGATGTGGCGGTTCGTCGAGTTCAGATGGATCTGGGTTGGCTTCGTCGCTTGTTCCGCAAGGAGAAACGCGAATCCACGGCCACCATCGGCGCGTTGTTGCAACGAACGGGTGAAGTTCGCACATCGTTGAACAATCAACGCGACACGGAAGCGGCTCGGCCGCGACCGGAGTCAACGATCAGCCGTCCAATGCCAACTCGTCAGGCCCCTTCATCGTCGACATCTTCAACAGCTGGATCATCGGGAACCGGCGGACCCGGTGCGGCAAACTCGGATGCACCACCAGCCGGTGATGACGCCGGCACAACATCGCGGCTGCTGGCCATGAAAAAACGTCGCGAACAGGGCGGCGATCAAAAGTAAGGTAATACTTTCGCAACGACCTGAGTTCCTCTTATTCTCAATACTCATCAATCATTCCCATCTTCATAGTCGAGTCCAACAATGTCCGAACAACTGAGTCCCGCAGAACTTCAGGCTGAAGCCGATCAGTTTCGTAATGAGTTTCAGGCGATCCGTGAAGCTGTAGGGAAAGTCATCGTCGGGCAACAACGCGTCGTGGAAGCGACGTTGACCGCTCTGTTGTGCGGAGGCAACGTGTTGCTGGAAGGCGTTCCGGGGCTTGGAAAAACCGAACTGGTCAAGGCTCTGTCGCAGGTTTTGAAACTGGACTTTAAGCGTATCCAGTTTACTCCTGACCTGATGCCGGCGGACGTCATCGGCACCAACATCATGACGACGGACGATTCCGGCAAGTATCGTTTTGAGTTTCGTCAGGGACCGATCTTTACTCAGCTTCTGCTCGCCGACGAAATCAACCGCGCGACGCCCAAGACACAGTCAGCGTTGCTGGAAACCATGCAGGAAGGCACCGTAACCACTGGCGGCAACACTTATCGCCTTGATCCTCCGTTCTTTGTGCTCGCGACACAGAACCCGATTGAACAGGAAGGAACGTTTCCTCTGCCCGAAGCACAGCTCGACCGTTTTATGTTCAAGGTCGTCGTCCCCTTCCTGAACCGCGCTGAGCTGAACGAAGTGGTGACTCGTACAATTCTGAAGAAGAAGATCGAAGTCGACAAGGTCATCGACGGGCCTCGCATTCTGCATCTGCGAACGGTGCTGGATCGAGTCGTCGTGAGTGATCCCATGCGTGACTACGCGTGTCGACTTGTGCTGGCCACGCATCCGGATTCGGAGTTTGCTCCTGAACGAGTCAAGAAATATCTCCGCTGGGGAGCGAGTCCTCGTGCGGCTCAGGCTTTGATTCGCGCCGGTCGAGTTCGTGCGTTAAGCCATGGGCGAGCTCACGTGTCGTTTGATGATATTCGCTCGTTCGCACATGAAGTACTACAGCACCGCGTGCTGCTGAACTACGACGGACAGGCGGAAAACGTCGAGGTCAAAGGACTAATCGATGAATGCGTCAACCGTCTGACATTAGACGGCTGAGATAGAATGATGCCTGGCGCCGAAGGCGGAATCAGGCGTGCACTACCAGTGCATCACAAAGCCGCCATCGACGTTGATCGTTTGCCCGGTGACTTGTCGAGATCTCTCCGAGGACAGGAAGACAATCATGTCCGCGATGTCTTCGGGCGACTGCCACTGACCCATAGGGACGATCGACTCAATCTTCTTCGTGGCCCAGGTTTCATAATCCAGACGATCTGCCACGGCGGTCTGATCGTGCCACGCCTTCCAGACGGAGCGGTTCAGCGGAGTCTGCACCATCCCGGGGCACACCGTGTTGACGCGAACTCCATGCCTTGCCAGATCCTTCGCCATGCACTGCGCAAAGTTGATATTGGCCGCTTTGCTGGCACTATAGGGCGGGTCGGTCTGAGAACCGATCTGACCTGCGACCGATGACAGGAACACAAACGTGCCTGCTTTTTGATTCACGAAATGCGGCGTGATGGCATGAGCCACATTCACCATTCCCAGAATGTTGATCTCCAGAATTCTCGGCCAGTCAGTGGGTGAAAGATTTGTGAATGGGAAGCCGAATTTTCCAGACCCCGCTGCCGCACAATGCACGACATGATCCAGTTGGCGGCCACTCTGCTGATAACTTCCGAACGCTGTCTGGACCGTTTTGAAGTCAACGATGTCCACGGGGGCCGAGGTGGCTTCAACACCATGAGTCGCACTGATTTCAGCAGCGACCTGCTCCACGTTCGCGGCCACGTCCCAAAGGAGGATCGAACATCCTTCGCGAGCAAATAATTCAGCGGTCGCTCGGCCAATGCCACTGGCCCCTCCGGTGATCAGCGCCGTGTGACCTTTGATTTTCAGATCCATACACAGACTCCAGCGGCATACATCAATCTTCGGTTGACAGAGAACTGCGCCCGCGATGCTGTTTTCGGCACCGGAGGGCAGTATCAGTTTCTGCTCAGACTGAGCTACCGAGCGACAGCGATCTGATTGTTAACCTTACGGACTCCGGGTTGTAGCCGAACGAGATTAGCGGCGAGCCGACTGGTGTCGATGCTGGGCGATGTTCCGGTCAGTACAGCGACGCCATCAGCCGTCAGTTCTACATTGATCCCGGATAGCTCAGGACGGTTCGAACTAAACTGAGTTAGCTGGGCGGAATTCGAATAGGCCAGAGCCCCTGTCTGCTGAGCAAATGTCCCGGACGGCGCTGCGAACGAAATCCTTATCGTGGTTCGAATGGAGCGGGGCGTTCCGGTCTGGCTTGACTGAGTGTTCGAGGTGTTCTGAGTATTCTGGAACGCTCCGAACTGGCGATTTGTCGCCTGCTGATTGGTCGCCTGACGAGCTCCCCCCACGAAAGCCTGTGAGGAGTTGCTGCCGACGAAACCGGTCGCTGCATTCTGGACGTTGTCAGTATTGATTGAGAACCCTGAAACACCAGCATTGGCGTTTCCGGAAGAGCCTGTACTGGAGCCTGAGCTTGAGGAACCAGTTGAAGAAGTCGAGTTATTTCCAGTCAGCGAAGATCCGGAGCCTGACAGTCCCAATGCAGACGACAACGAACTGGTCGATTGGGCATTGGCTGTTGCCGACGTCAGGATCGCCAGGATCAGAATTGACCAAATGTTGATCGCAGGACGCAGCATCGAAGAATCCTCAGGAAGGGCGTTTCCAACGACAGACGCCAGCTCAGTAAACACGGCAGACCCGATCTGTCTAAATCTGAGTAATATTGCCTTGCAGCAGAACTGTTGGCAGCGAAAGTCGCCTGATTCTAGTATCGAACCCGAGACAGAGCTGCTACTGAGTCTAACAATCGATTCGTCTGAACGGATCTCAGTTTCCTACGAATTCCGTGTTCCGTTCGCTACCTTCCGAAAAGTGTTTTGTCCGAAGATTTCGGTCGTAACGGTCCGCGAAACTGGGAATCGCGCCGACTTTCCGGAGATCCTGACTGGCCAAAGCGGAATCTGCCGGACTCTCGGCGACTGGCTTTGTTATACTGCAGGCGTCAGATCATTGAGAAAATTCCGAAAGTGTCGATCCATGCCCCCGCGTCCACGTCCAGGTTCCCCCAATAATCGTCCGGAGAAATCACGGCCCGCCAAACGTAGCCCGGCCCGTCCTGGCGGGCAGGCCCGAAGCTTCCGACGGCCTGATCAGGCGGCAGAATCACGCGGCAGTCGAATTGCCGCCAACGTCGTTCCCGATGAAGTGGATGAGTCGGGCGAAGACGGCGATCGCATGCGGCTGCAGAAATTTCTGGCCATGGCCGGTGTCGATTCACGACGCAAATGCGAAGAGTACATCCGCACGGGGCGAGTGACTGTCGATGCCGAAGTCATCACTGACCCGGCTCGTTCTGTGAATCCACTGAAACAGGATGTGCGACTCGATTCCGAGCGTTTGCGGATGCCGCGACTTCGCTACTTTCTGGTCAACAAGCCCAAGGGTTTTTTGTGTACAAATCATGATCCTCAGGGACGTCCCAAAGCCGTCGATCTGGTGCCCGCTTCCGAACAGAGAATGTTTACCGTCGGTCGGCTCGACGAGATGACTCAGGGGATGCTGCTGATCACGAATGACGGCGACTTGGCTCAGAGACTGGCTCATCCGCGTTTTGAGGTGATTCGCCGCTATCGTTGTCATGTCGCCGGAATTCCTCATCCCGAAACGCTGAAGCAGCTTCGTGAAGGCATGTACTTCGCTGAAGGCTTCTTTAAGTTTCGTAATGTCCATATTCATCGCCGCAAAGGTCAGAGCTCCATTCTGGAGATGGAACTTCAGGAGGGCAAAAACCGTGAAATTCGCCGTCTGATGGCTCGAGTTGGTCACAAGGTTCTGGCTCTGGAAAGAATTGAATTCGGACCATTGCAGTTGGGAAGTCTTGCTCCCGGGCGACATCGCGAACTGCAGCCGTTTGAAATTCATGAACTCCGATACTTCGCGGAACATGGTGAGAAGCCAGCCTCCTCGCAGCCGCGCAAGGGCAGCAGCTTCGGCTACCGTACCGGGCAGACTCGGGCACCGCGTCGACGATCCGACTCGACCCCGGATCGTCCCGCAGTAAAAGCTCCTGCAGCGGAGAGCGTTTCCACACGACCACCAATGCCAACAGGTCCCATTCCGTCACTCCGTGATCCACGGCCGGGGGCTCCGGAAGTCAAGGCGGGAGAAAGCCGGGCCAAAGAAAGCCGGACTGCTGCCGCTCCGGAGCGAGGAGCCCCACGTCCGGACGCTCGTACCCGAGTTCCTGAACGGCGGAATTCGCAGCAGGGACCCAGAGGCCGAAGTAATGAACGTGGGCCGGAACGTGGGCCCGAGCGACGTGCGGGGATTAAGGATCGTCCCGCAATGAAAGATCGTCCGGCACTCAGAGAACGCCGACCGGCAACTCAGGAAGGGCGAGCACCGGCGAGAGAAGCGGGGCAGAAGAACCCGAACACGTCTTTGGATCCGATCCAGAAGCCGTCTCCGCGTAAACGACCGTCCAGCAAAGCGGCGAAGCGGAAACCGTTCCGGCCGGTTGAGGATAAGCCCGTCAAACCAATCAATAAAGGGCGCGATCGCCGCCGGGCCAAATAGCTTCCTGAGTTTTCCCACAGGGATTCTTGTTGGGCGAGCCCCGTGCTGATGGGGCCGCCGGCAAGGATTTTCCTTGTGTCCACTCACGAAACTCGTCGGTAACTCGGAGACAATTCAAGACTGCAGAGTGTGATCGTATGCACAGAAGTCTTGTCGCGCCCCGAGATCCTGCTCGACAAGGATGGCCGGACGGAAATGAACGAGTGCGTCCATTGCTGTGTTTCCGGGGCGATTGATTTGCGATCAACGATGCGGAAAAGTAGGATCTCATCATCTGAGTTGGCAATGTCAGGCCCTGCCGACGGGTCAATTTTGGATTCGAGTTTTCACCCACTGGTTACTTCCTGAACACTTCTGTTTGTCATCTCCTGCTGGATGTTCGACAGATTTCCTCAGTAAGGCCGTCCCTCCTGAACAAATTGGAGTTCCCGTAGATGTCGAACAAACCCTCTGATTCCTCACGTCGCGGCTTTCTGAAGACTTCGGCCGTGGCTGCGGCTGGATCTTCTATTCTGACAAACCTCAGCCCGGTCCGCGCAGCTCACGTGAACAGCGACGAAACCATTCGCATCGGTCTCATCGGTTGCGGGGGTCGAGGTCGAGGTGCTGCGGATCAGGCGATGAATACCGCCGGCCCAACAAAGCTTGTCGCCGTGGCCGACGCGTTTGACGACAATCTCAAGAGCGCGGTGAACACTCTGAAGCGTCAGCACGGAGACAAAGTTGACGTTCCGGAAGATCGTCAGTTTGTGGGCTTCGATGCCTACACAAAAGTCCTCGAACAGGACTGCGACATCGTGATCCTCGCAACGCCGCCTGGCTTCCGACCGTTGCACTTTGAAGCTGCAATTAATGCCGGCAAGCATGTGTTCATGGAGAAGCCGGTGGCAGTGGACTCCGTTGGTGTTCGCAAAGTGCTCGACGCGAATCAGGTGGCCAAGTCAAAGAATCTCGCGGTCGCTGTGGGTTTGCAGCGTCACCATGAACCCATCTACATTGAAACGATCAAGCGTCTGCAGGACGGCGAAATCGGACGCATCGTCGCAAGTCGCTGCTACTGGAATGGAGACGGTGTTTGGGTTCGCCCACGCCTCGACGGCCAGACCGAAATGGAATACCAGATGCGCAACTGGTACTACTTCAACTGGCTGTGCGGTGACCACATCAACGAACAGCACATTCATAATATTGACGTGATTAACTGGCTGATGGGCGGACCTCCGAAAATGGCTCAGGGACAGGGTGGTCGTCAGGTACGTACTGGTAAAGAGCACGGCGAAATCTACGATCATCACTTCGTGGAATTCACTTACGAGAACGAAGGCGATCGCTCCGTGTTGCTTAGCCAGTGCCGCCACATCCCGAACTGCTGGAGCTCGGTCTCTGAGTACGCTCATGGGGCTGACGGCTGGGCCAATATTGGCGACGGCAAGATCTTCGACTCCAAGGGCAACCTGAAGTGGGAGTTCAACCGCAAGGGTGAAGATGGTAAGCGTAAAAACCTGCATGACGGCCATCAGGATGAGCATCATGACCTGTTCGCTTCTCTGCGAAAGGGCGAGATTCCAAACGAAGGCGACTACGGCGCGCACAGCACGATGACTGCCATTCTGGGCCGACTCGCGACTTACTCCGGCAAGGAGATTTCTTTCGAGGAAGCTCTGAAGTCAGATCTCTGCATTTCGCCGGTCGAGCAGTACCGCACGTTCCAGGACGCTCCGCCAATTCTTCCAAACGCTGACATGACTTATCCAATCCCAACTCCAGGGGTTACGAAGGTTCTGTAAGCGGACTCAGACGGGACATTACTGCGTTCCTGCAAATTGAAAGAGGCCACGATTGTCATGATCGTGGCCTCTTTTTGCGTTCTATGGAACCTTGGACTGCTGCAGCCTGCTGCCGCTTTGGTGCAGGCAGCCTGCTGCCAAACCGCAGAGTCGGGGGGAGGGGCGTTAAAGCACAGAATGGTTGTCCACAGCAGGCTGTGGACTCGAAAGCGGCAGCAGGCTGCCGCAGTCCAAAATCAGGATTCTCTGCAGGCAGTCATCAGGTCTCACACGCGGGGCTTTGCCGCACCGCCGATGGCCTCGAGCTGCTGATCGCGTTTGGTGATGGCGTCGGAGATCACCTGCTGACTGGCGGCGTCAAGAGTCCTGTCACCAGCCGTGGCCGTTTGTTCAATCTGCTGAGGGCTGCGAGCCCCCACAATCGCCGATGTCAGCTCGGGCCGGCGCAATGTCCAGGCGATGGCCACATCTGTGACAGACCACTGCAAAGAGTCCGCGAGACGACCGAGTGTGCTGACGAATTCCAGATTGACTTCCAGTTGTGGCGAATGAAAACGAGGATCCTTCGAACGATGATCTTTGCTGGACAACGCAGCCACTCGTTCGGCCGTGAACGTGCCAGTCAGCAGACCTTTGCCCATCGGGCTGTAGCAAACGACACCGATGTTCTCTTTGCCGCAGAACGGCAGAATTTCGGTCTCCACATCGCGGGCGATCATGCTGTACGGCGGCTGCAATGAAGCAATCGGATGGATCGCCTGCAGTCGCTGCATCTGACTCACGGAATGATTCGAAACGCCGATGTGACGAACCTTGCCCTGTTGCTTGAGCTCAACCAAAGTCTGCCAGCCCTCTTCGATTTCCTCGTCGGGCTCCGGCCAATGCATCTGATACCAGTCGATGCAGTCGGTCTTCAGTCGACGAAGACTCGCTTCGCACTCTGCAATCACGCTGTCGCGTTTCAGGCACTTGCCGATCTCGCCGTTGCCCAGGGCCACTCGCCCGCACTTCGTCGCAACGATCGGGCGGGCGGCTTTCGGGATAGTCTCCAAAGCTTTCGCGACCAGAATCTCGCTGCGACCTTCGCCGTAGATGGCGGCTGTGTCGATCCAGTTAATCCCCAGCTCGACCGCACGAACGATCGCCCCGATGGCTTCGGATTCGTCCTGATCACCCCAGCCAAACTTCCAGTCACCACCACCGATTGCCCAGGTTCCGAGACCAATTACACTGATCTTCAAACCACTTGAGCCTAATGTTCGAAACTGCACTTGTGAATTCCATGGGATGAAGACGAAATACGGGGACAGTCAGATGTTCGTTCTTTTTCGGAGTGCCGACTTCAGTCGATTCGCAGTGCCGGTCTTCAAGTAGGACGCCAGCCCTCCAAACGGAATTGCTGGCCGAAGCCAACACTACGATGGGAAGTTGGCTGAAGCCAACACTACACTTTGAGACACAACTGAACCGCCAGAACTCCAGCATCAGGATATCGGCAAGCCATGTCACTTTACAGTCCCAATACGGATCCCAAGTATCAAACCCCGGACGAGCCTCGCCCCGTTGGTTTGCCGGATGATGTGATCATCTCCGAGGATACTCATCGGGAAAATCGCCTGCCAGCCGGTCAGCATCGCACCCGCAAATGGCCAGTGCTGCACGCATCGATCGTTCCGGTGATCGATCCCGCGAAGTGGACATTGCGAATTCACGGTCTGGTCAGCAAGCCTCTGGAGCTGACTCTGGCTCAGTTTCGCGAACTGCCTCGCATCAAGGTCTTCGCGGATTTTCACTGCGTAACCACGTGGTCGCGACTGGGGAATCTCTGGGAAGGCGTCTCCCTCAAGTGGTTACTTTCGGAAGCTGGCCTCAAGGAGTCGGCCGCCTTTGCGATCATCGGCGGATGCGACAACGGCTGGACCACAAACGTCCCGATGGCCGCATTATTGGACAGTGATGTGCTGCTGGCGGACCTGCACGACGGATTGCCGCTGGACGATGACCACGGCGGCCCGGTTCGCCTGGTGGTCCCCAAATTGTTCGCATGGAAGAGTGCGAAGTGGGTCAATCGCATTGAACTAACCGAACGAAACGTACCGGGCTACTGGGAAGAGGCTGGCTATCACAATGTCGGCGACCCCTGGAAAGAGCAGCGATATCGCGACGATCCGGAATGGATGAGCGAACATCGGTAGAGATCCGCAAGACAAAACGAGTGATCTCGTTATCATCCGCGTCTTCCGAGCTGGTTGTTGGGATCTCAACAGGATGTTTGACCCGCCGTCCGGAGCTGTTTTTTCCTGATTTTCAGGCCAAATGGAATGGTTCGAGATTTTACGACTGAGAGTCTGTCCCACGATCCGATTCACGGCTACATCCCGTTTATTTCACGAGTTGGATTGCCTGCGGGCGAAGCGGCCGAACAAGATCTGATTGATCATCCGTGGGTGCAGCGGATGCGGCAGATTCACCAGCTTCAAACAGCATGGTGGGTGTTTCCATCCGCCGAACATATGCGGTTTCAGCACGTGCTGGGCGTGATGCATCTGGGTTCCGTCACAGTCAATGCGTGGTATGAATCTCTTGCGGACTGCTGCCGCAACGTGCCTTCGCGAGCCTGCGTCGAGAGCATGGTGCGCATCGCCGGTTTGCTGCACGATGTTGGACACGGTCCTTTCGGTCACTTCTTCGATGATCACTATCTGGATCAGTTTAATCTGACTCACGAAGACATCGGTGGTCACGTCATCGAGCATGAACTTGGCGACATCATTCGTCGCATCCGCAGAAACCCCAACGGAAAACTCCAGCCACTTGAAGAGCTCGACCCCCGGCAAATTGCCTGGCTGATTCGCCGACCTTCCGGACATCCTGATGACCAGGAAGGGCATCCCGACTGGCTGAAGAAACTGCGAGCTCTCTTCAGCGGTATTTACACTGTCGATAATATGGACTTCGTGCTGCGTGATGCGTACATGTCCGGTTACAATACCAAGGCATTCGATATCTCCCGCCTGATTCACTACAGCTTCTTTACTGAGAACGGCCTGACGATTCATTCGCGAGGTCTCCCGACGCTGATCAACTTCATCGAAACGCGAGCCAATCTGTTCCGGACGATTTACTTTCATCGCACGGTTCGCGGGATCGATATTGCCCTGGAGGAATACTTTGCGGAAACGATGAAGCGATTGTTCCCCGGAAATCCTCTGCAGCATTTGAAGGCTTATCAGGGACTGACGGAAACTTCTTTTCTGGTCGATGTGGCTCGCTGGGCTGACAGTTCAGATCCGACACTCCGCGAACTGGGGACTCATTGGAAGGCCATCATCAATCGCGAAGAAATGTGGCGGATGGCCTGTGAACGAACTATGCACTTTCACAGTGGCCAGGCTGAAAGCACAACGATCTTCTCGGAGCCTGATCTGGTGGAACGACGCGTTCGCGAGTCGCTGCCGAAACCGTTGCGGGAGATTCCTCTGCGGATCGACGTGGCTCGCCACTATCACCGGCCGAGTGCCAGAAAGCCGGCGGGCAAGCAGAACTACTGGTACGACACGGCCAGCGGAGTTTCTCATGAGCTGGATGATGACGAATTGTTCCGCAGTCTGCCGACCAGTTTTATCATCTTCCGCGTCTATAGCCGCGACCATGGTCATGATCGTGAACTGAACGCCGCGCTTCAGAAAGTTGCGGGCGGATCGGGTGGCGACACGAAGACGAATATGTAACTTCGTCAACGGCAGTTTTTGGCATTTTGTGTTTGCCGAACGGTGAGCCGCAGGCGTTGCCCTGTTTTGCTGCGTATGCAGCCCGAGGCTTCGGTGAACTTGCAGTTGCTCGAAGTTGCGGCTCGGCGAGGTTGCAGTTGGGCCCGGGGAAGCGGGCATGCTGTCCAGTGATCCCCGTGATGAACTGGCGAGATCCCCGGCTTAGTCCTTCTTGTCAGAGGAGGCGGTTCGTAATTGATTTCGATCCGTCAGCCTGCGAAACTATGAGTGTGAGTGCAGGATGCCAGAATATTCTCGCCGTGAGTGAAGACTATGCCAGCGATTTCAATTCCTTGCCCCGCCTGTGGCGCGTCGTTGAAGCTTCCGGACAACAGCCTGATCGGCAAAACGGCCAGGTGTCCGAAGTGTCGACATCGCTTTGTCCTAACGCTGCCGGGAACGGACGAGGTTCCTCTGGCCTTGGCTGAAGTCCCTGTGCTGCCTTTGGCTCCCAGGCTGGGAACCGGAGCGCGATGGGTTCCGGATGATGCTCCGGCGTACCCCTCGGCGCAACCGGCGGCACCGGTGTTCCCGCACTTTCCACAAGCCCCGAACTCCGCCGCATTCGGGGCACCGCCAGTAGCTGGCGGTAGTAACGAGATTGTGATTCCCGACTTTCTGGCGTCACCAACGGCCGCAAGCGGTCATGGTTCGACAGCCGAGATCAATCTCGGTGGGCCGGTGGCGCAAAGTGCAGTGCCAGCATCAACGCTGGCCAGGGGAAAACCTGCTGCCAGGAAGCGACGACGCGGAAGCCGTGCCGGAATCATCGCGATGGTGATCACGACCATACTTGTGGCAGCCGGCGGATACGGCGCTTATGTCTTCAATCAACAGAAGACGCAGCAGGTCCGCAAGGCCCCGGCCGTTAATGAGAAATGGGAAGAGACGAAGGTTCAACTTGCGGCGTCGAATGAAGACGCTGAAGCTTTAAGCCCCACTTCGGGGAAACCCATTCCGTTGGATTATTTTCCGTTCACGCCTCATCTGATCTGTCACTTACGCCCTGCCGAATTGTGGAAGAAGTCGGATCGCACGACGGTCGAGTTTCAGGCGATTCTGGGTGATCTTGGCACGTGGCTGCATGAGCAGATTCGAAGTCGGACCCACTTTGAGCCTGAAGATATTGAAGAGCTGACGTTGGCGGTGAACTTTGGGCCTCGCATGTCAGTGCCGGATGTTGCCGTTGTTGTGCGTCTGAAAGAAGCACAGACCAAAACCAATTTTCTGAAGCAGTTTAAAGGGCAGCGCAAAGCCGATTCTAAAGCGGAAATCTATGAGTCAGCCGAATACAGCTTTATGCTGATCGATGATCGCACATTTGCGGCGGCGCCTCTGGGGCTGACGCAGGATCTGGAGTTATCTCGCAACGACGCCGCCCTGGCATCTCCGGATATGGATCCGTTGTTGCAGGCTTCGGATCGTCAACGCCACGCGTCTTTGATTTTCGACCTGAAGATTCTCGACTCCCACCGCGAAGATATCTTTATGGCGCAGATGCAGAAGGTCGTCGACAAGTTCGTCGTCTGGATGGGGAACGAGATCGAGACCGTTTCCTGGAGCATGCATCTCGAACCCAATTTTTACATGGAGACACTGCTGCACAATTCGTCCGACAGTTCGGTGCTCAAAGTGCAGCGTCACGCGCAGTTGCAGTTCAGCAAGCTGGCGGAGGAAATGCTGGCGGGTGTCGAGAAAATGAAGCCCGCCACGGTAGGATCTCGACAAATGATCGGGCGCTTCCCGGCCATGCTGCAGGCTCTGGACGTTGGCACGACGGCCCATGTGGCTCCTTCGTTCGCGCGGCTGGTAACAGTCCTGCCAAAACAAGCTTCAGTGAATCTGGCCGCCGGGGCACTGCTGACTTGGAATCAGTCGTTGCTGACAAACTTCGACGAGGAAAAAGTTGTTGCCAAAGGCGACACGACTTCGATTCCTGACAAGCTGGTTGATCGACTGCAGATGAAAGTGCTGGTCGACTTCCGCCGCACGCCGCTTCAGGAAGCATTCGGTTACATCGGCGAATCCATCAAGACCGAGGTCACGATTGACGGAGATGCGTTGAAGGGAGCTGGATTTACTCAGAATATGCCACAGACGTTTGATCTTGGATCAGTGACTGCTCAGGCGGCCCTGCATGAGATTCTGCTGAAGTATGCCAAGGAGCGTGACCCGTTGGTGCTGATTGTGGACGAGAAGGCAAAGAAACTGATTCTCAGCACCAAAGTGAAGGCTGAGGCTGACGGGTTGAAGACCTTCGACACAGCTCCGAAAAAATAATCCAGCGGGTGGAGTGTCTTACAAATTCTTTGGTTTAACCCGTGGCCGACAGGCCAGACGTTTTCTTCTTCTGGCCTGTCGGCCACGAGTTAAACACGACAAAACACTCTGTTCTATAAGATCCCATCTGATTGAGACACTGCACTGGCGGTGACGGTGAATCGAGTGATGGAGAACGGATTTGAGTCAGTCACGGGAAACGGAGTCAACCATGAAAACCAGTCGACGCGTCTTATGTCTGTTTCGGCTGGTAATTTTAGTGGCCGTCGTGGCAGGTTTCTCCTGGACTGAGGCGACCTCAAAGGCCCAGGCTCAGATGTTTCGGATTCCCGGATTTAACGGACCGGACGAATCGGAGAACGAGGGCGATGGTCTGCATACCGAGCGACGCGTCGAGGAGAAACTCAAACAGATTGCGGCTGCGGCGAGAATGAAGAAAACCGCTGAGGTTCTGGAACACCTGGAGTACCTGAGAACGGCAGACCCGATGTTGATCGTTCGCGGATCGGATAAGGTCTTTGTTCCCCTGCATCGAGACATGATGACTTTGATTCAGGGGTTTAGTGCCGAAATCCGAGAGGCCATCGAAAAATCCGACCCTGGAGCGGATGCCGCATTGCGACGCGCAATTGAGTCCGACGCACCTGTTGCCTTACCCACGATGCTGCAGCAATTCGCGGGAACACGAGCCGCCGGGAAAGCTCATTTGCTGCTGGCTGCAAAACACGCGGATCGGGGCCACACTCTTGCGGCTCAGTATTGGCTGGCCCCGCTGCTGAGCAAACAGGCCGATCCTGAATTGAAGGCCATCGCGGAAAAGATCAATGTTCGGCTGATCCCTGCGGCGGAGCCAGTTCAGGCGGGCATTAAACCACCCGGCACTGACGATTCCTCCGCCATCAAATCCGGGGCAGAAACAGAAGGAACCGCGGAAGATAAGGATAATCTCCCAAAGAATATTGGTGATAACACTGCAGCCATTCCGCCGACGCAGGATTCATCTGCGGACGTCGCGTCGAAGGGTGATCCATCGGTGGTGACTTCTGCGGAAGGCCAACAGGGATCTTCAACAAATGTGGATTCCGAATCAGCGGCAGAACAGAACGGCAACGGATCGGGAGAGTCAGTTATTCAGCAGCGGCACTGGTTTAAATCGCTTCCGATTTCCAGCACAGCGCGAACGCGATCTCAGCAACTGTTGCAGGAATCCCCGGAGATTAAGGGGATTCCGTGGTCTGCGTGGCAACCAGAGCTGGATGCAGAGAACATTTATATCCGCATGCCGGGATTGATTTCTGCCTATCGATTGAGTTCCGGGCAACACTTGTGGTCGAGAACTCTGAGTCATGAGCAGTCTTCAACGCGCCCTTTGGAGCCGGACTTGATCGGCGGGGCATTAAGAGGAGACGGAAATCCGCTGCAGGATGCAATGAACGGTCCGGAGATCCTGCAATTGCATCGCAATGAGATGGTGGGACGGATGACGTCTGATGCTGAGCGACTGTATCTGGTCACGCAGTTGAGCAGTGGTCAGGGGGCTGTCGTTTCCAGGGGCATGGTGCGATTTCGAGGGGCTTTGGACCAGATGAAGGCCGGGCTGTGGGAACTTGTTGCCCTCGACAAGAAAACCGGCCGTCGACTGTGGACGATGGGTGGCCCTCCAGTGGAGGAAAAGTTTGGCAATGAACTGGCAACCGGGTGGCTGGCAGGGCCGCCGGCTGTTGATCGCGGCAATTTGTATCAGGTGGTGGAAAAAGAGTCGGTGGTGCATCTGGTTTGTCTGGATGCGGCCACCGGTCGGCTGCGATGGCGGGTTCCATTATCTTATCCGCAAAGCCGGATCGGGTTGGACGCTGCGCGGCAATTGCTGGCGGCTCAAACAAGCGTTCGAGAAGGACTTGTCTACACGACTTCAACGACGGGCTGGGTGTTTGCCGTTGATACATTGACACATTCCGTACTTTGGGCTCGAAAACTCAACGCGAGGTCAGCCGACGGTCGAGATGGGCGTACGTTTAGCAACTCCGGAATGTTCATGACTGATATTGCGCCACTAAAACAGGCCTGGCGTTCTCAGCCCCCTATTCTTCTTGGTGAGAAGCTGTTGGTTCCGACCTCAGAGTCGGCAACCTTGCTTTGCATTGATCCCGTCAGTGGCAGGACTCGCACCACATCGATTCCCGCTTCAGGAGTCACAGTCGTTCTGCATCATGATCCGCAATGGCTTATCCTTGCCTCCGCCGAATCCATCATTGGCTTTTCGCTGCCACAACTCAAGAAGTCATGGACTTTGAAGTTGACGGACCCGGCAACTCCACCTGTGGGGCCGGCGTCGCGTCAGGGAGATGATCTGTACGTTCCTCTGGCCGATGGCTCGGCCGCCGTCGTTTCGATCGGGAAAGGAACTCTGAAGCAGACTCTCAGGCGATTCCGGCCGGCCTGGAGTACCGGCGGTTTTTATTCCACACAAAACGGAATTCTGAGTCATGCGCCGGATCACTTGATGCTGATTTCGCGGGAACCGCTCACGGGCCATGATGAGACCGATCCGCTTCAACATGCGAGGTTCCTGTTTGAATCCGGAGCTGTGAAGGAGGCGTCACTGGCAGCAGCCAAGATCACGGTCACAGCGTTGCATAGAGATACGGTTCGGCGTTTGAGGTTTCGGATTGCCGTGGCGATGTTGAAAGAAAAGGAGGACGAGAATTCCAAGGGGTCCCCGAAAGATCTGATCGCAAAGGAAGCGGCCCAACTGGAAGATATCGCCGGTATGGCTCAGACGGCTCAGGAGAAGGCGCTGACAAATTTTCTCCGGCTGGATTTCCTGCTGCGAACGGCTCCTGAGAATGTCGTTCCGGCATTGATCGATGCCCTGGCCCTGGATGAGTCTGTTCACATGGTCGATGTTCCTGTGACCGCGTCCATGAAGGAGCTGCTCGCTGATGCTTCGGGAAGTGATCCGCTCGTTCGAAACCCGCTGACAACCGCTATCGATCAGCGATTCGTGACGTTCCGGGCCTGGGTATTAATGCAACTGCGTGATCGCATCGCGAAGGCTGACGCGAGGGAGCGAAGTGCCATCATTCTCGCGTTGGCCGCTGTTCCGGATACTCTGATTGTGGAAATGCATTCGAAGGGTCTCGCGGAGGAATCGCTGCGGCGGGCCGAGATCCAGTTGCAGAACG
>JBIIIF010000335.1:0-6617 GCA_044235005.1 Planctomycetaceae bacterium
TGCGACGAGAACTGGCGAAGCATGACAGCTTGAAGCCAAAAGCTCTTCCCACAGCCCTTGTCGTGACAGATGTCTCAAACGAGGCACCAATAACGAGGATCCCGAAGCGGAAGGCAGAAGTCGGGCCGGGAATTTTGAGCATTCTGAATTCCGATGAAATGGAGATCCCTGCATTATCTCCCGAGCAAACGACCACTGGTCGGCGAGCCGCGCTGGCTCGTTGGGTAACGCAGCCGGATAATCCTCTTTCAACACGAGTGATCGTTAATCGGATCTGGCAGGGCCATTTTGGACGTGGACTAGCTCAGAATGCCAGCGATTTCGGAACTCTGGGCGGACCTCCAACGCACCCTGAATTGCTCGACTGGTTGACGCTGAACTTTGTACGCGGCGGCTGGAGCATGAAAAATCTCCATCGCATGATTGTCACGTCGGCCACCTATCGGCAGGCGGCCGAGCATCCTCAAATGGCGGAGTATCAGTTGAAAGATCCGCTGAATCGCGAATACTGGCGATTCTCAACTCGTCGGCTGGATGCGGAGCAGATCCGCGATGCGATCCTTGCGGCGTCAGGCCAGTTGGATCTGACGGCCGGAGGTCCTGGAGTTCAGTCGGATGTTCCTCGACGCTCGATCTATATGCGTGTGATGAGGAATGAGCGGGATTCCATATTGGATGCGTTTGATCTGCCGTTGTTTTTCTCCAGCACATCATCTCGAGACACAACGACATCGCCCGTTCAGTCGCTGTTGCTCTTCAATAGTCAGATCATGATGAACCACGGAGCGAAGTTTGCGGCATCGCTGTTGAGCAAGCAGAGCGGATCATCATCGCAAACGACCGCTTCGCAAATCGCAGCGCTGTGGGAGCGAGCCTTTGGCCGTGAGCCTTCCGAATCAGAACTTCGCGAGGCCGAAAAATTTCTGAGCGAGCAGCAGCAGCGAATCGTCGCTGAGCGAGGCAAGGTTGATACGGCTTCGATTCCGATTGGTCGATTGCCTTATCGAGACGGCCAGGCCGTTATCGTAAATCCGGAAGACAAACCGTTGAGAATGGCGATCGACTCCACGGACGCGATGAACTCCACCGAGTTTACCATTGAGGCCTGTTTCCAGGTTCGGTCGATCTACGACACGGGTGCTGTGCGAACGATTGCGGCGAAATGGAACGGAGACAACAAGCAGGTGGGATGGATGCTGGGAGTCACCGGCAAAGGGTCACGACGAAAGCCGCAGACGTTGGTCATGCAGCTCTTCGGAAAGTCACAGGACGGAAGTCTTAAAGAAGCCGCGTTGTTCTCTGATCAGAATATCGAGCTGAACACACCGTACTTTGTGGCCGTAACGTTCAAACCAGAGACGACAGTTTCAGAATCCGGCGTTGTGACCTTTCACCTGAAGAATCTGGCGAATGCCGATGAAATGCTCGCCTCGGTTTCTGTTCCGCACAATGTGATCGATGGTCTGCACAATGATCTGCCACTGACGCTGGGATTTCGACAGGGAGCGGCGGAAAGCAGTTTCGATGGGTTGATCGACGATGTTCGCCTGTCAGCCACGGCTCTTGGGGTTGATCAGTTATTGCTCAACTCCGAAGGTCCCGGGCCATCGACACTGGCCCTCTGGAAATTCGAACCGGTTCCGGGACTCCTGGAAGACTCCAGTTCTCATTCACGTCGTCTGTCCCTCCTTCGCCAGGACTTATCCGCCGTGTCACCAGAGCAGGCCGCTCTGGCTGATCTGTGCCACGTCATTCTGAACTCCAACGAGTTTTTGTACGTGAAGTAGCGGATTTTCATCACGTAACGTGACCTCACAGCGGTTTCGCTGAATTGCTGGAGATAGGCCGAGGAAAGATACCGTTCCAGTGTTTCCTCAGTTTTTTGCGCGGGAAAAGTGCGTTTATACTGTGAGGATGTGAATTGTTGAGCGAGTTTCGTGATCGCCTGTCGTGGGTTCCTTGACCGGGAAAACGGGCTTCTCAATAATCCGGCCCCTCATTGGGACGTCGTCCGATGTCCCTGCCGCATCAACACTTTCCTCGCGGGGCTCTGCTAAAATGAAGCCGGAAGAACTGATTGAATTTCGGAAGATGCTCAAACTTCTGCAGGCACGCCTGCGGGGAGACGTCGAGCAGCTTCAGGAAGAGGCGTTTTCCGGTTCCGAGGCGGGAAATGAGTCCCGATCGTCCAATCACATGGCAGAAATGGGCTCCGACGCCTGGGATCTGGAGTTTTCTCTGCAGCTTGTGGAAAGTGATCAGGGCGTTCTGGAAGAGATCTCGCACGCTTTGAAAAAGTTTGATAATGGTACTTACGGACTTTGCGAAGCCTGCATCGAGCAGGGTCGACCGGAAGCAAAGGCACGTATCCCCAAGGTTCGCCTGCAGGCGATTCCTCATGCTCGCAACTGTATTGAGTGTGAGAGGATCAAGGAAAAAGGTCGCTGATGAGCGCTTATCCACGGACTCGGATTGCTGTTTATGTCGTCCTGACAACCGTGGCATTGGCAACGGATTTGATCAGCAAGTCGGTTATATTCGGCCGACTGGGCGGAGTCTTTCAGGGAACAGGCTGGCTGGTCGATGGCTGGCTCAAATTTGAGCTTCACACAAGTCTCAATGCCGGTGCGTTGTGGGGCATGGGGCAAGGATTTGCCTCGTTCTTTGCGTTGCTGAGCGTGGTGGCCGTCGTCGGGATTATTTACTGGTTGTTCTTTCGAGGTGCTGCGGCCAGCTTGTGGCTGACAGTTGCCCTTGCGATGGTTTCTGGTGGAGCACTTGGAAACTGTTACGACCGACTCGGACTACATGGCGAACATTTTCCGAACGACCCTGAACCCGCACTCGCCGTGAGGGACTTTCTGCGATTCCAATTCGGGACGTATGACTATCCGATCTTCAATATTGCCGATTCATTCCTTGTTGCCGGTGCGATCATGTTGATGATTCAGTCGTTCAAGCAGGAAGACGATCCTGTCTCAACCGAATCAGCGGCATCGGCTTAGTTGAGCCCATCGTGAAGATCGTTATTGATGCTCCTCGGTCAACTCAACCTCTGACTGCCCTGCCCTGACGACGGACTCCGCGGCCTTGAGTCCGAACAGCCAGAACAATGCGGGATGCACAAAGAAGTCCAGGAATGTGGAACTGATCACACCGCCCAGAATTACGGTCGCCACGGGATACAGGATTTCTTTGCCCGGCTGGTCTGCGGCAAGAACCAGCGGGATCAAACCAATGCCCGCAGTCAGAGCCGTCATCAACACCGGGGCCAGTCGCTCCAGACCTGCACGGACAATCATCTCTTTCGTCCACTGTTCGCCCTCGTAGCGTACCAGATGCAGGTAATGGTTCAGCAGCAGAATACCGTTTCGAGACGCGATGCCCGCCAGAGAAATGAAACCAACCATTGCGGCGATAGTCAGTGTCTGATGAGTTAACACCAGAGCCGCCACGGATCCGATAAAGGCCATCGGCAGCGCGGCCATGACCTGCAACGATAGATTGACTGATCGAAACATCGTGAACAGAACCAGGAAGACACCCAGCATTGCGACCAGGAACAGGAGTCCCAGCATACGAGACGCCTTTTGCTGGCTCTCGAACTGTCCGGCGAATTCGATGTAGTAACCCTGTGGCAGCGATGACTGCAGATCTTTCAGTTTCGCCTGAATCTCCTGCACGACGTCCACGAGTCCTCGATCGGCCACATTGCACTGCACGACGATTCGGCGGCGGACTTTTTCTCGGTTGATCGTATTCGGGCCGCCGGATTCATATACTCTGGCAACGGCTTCGAGAGGTACCTGGCCCCCTTCCGGCAGATCAATTGCCAGGCGTCGCAGAGTGTCCAGGTTCTCGCGGGCGTCTTCTTCCAGTCGCAGGACGAGATCAAATGAACGCTGGCCCTGAAGGATCTCGGAGATACTGTGACCGTTCATTGCAGTCTCGATAAACTCATTTACGTCGGCCGCCTTCAAACCGTACTGAAGCAGACGGTCTCGATCCAGTTCGAGCCGCAATTGAGGCACCGTTGTTTGCTGTTCGACGATCAGGTCTTTGACACCAGGGACTGCTGAAATCACGCCTTTGACTTCGTCTGCTTTACGCCGCAGGATCTCGAGGTCGTCTCCGAAAATCTTGATCCCAATCTGGGCCTTGACGCCTGACAACATGTGCGAGATCAGATGTGAGATGGGCTGTTCAACGGCCGTGACAATGCCCGGGATATCAGCCATAGCCTCGCGAAGTTCTTCCAATTGCACTTCGCGATTGCGAGTTGACCGTGGATCCATTTCCAGAATGTATTCACTGGCACTCACTGGTTCGGCATGTTCATCCAGTTCAGCTCGGCCCGTTCGTCGGACGATCGAGATGACGTCTGAAACGGCCTGAAGACGTGTTTCAACGGTACGATTGATCTCGTTACTTGTGGCCAGCGATGTTCCGGGAGGCAGCAGCACATTGAGTTGCACGGCTCCTTCGTTAAATGCTGGCAGGAAGTCACGATCCAGTCTTGAGATAAACAATCCAGCCACCGCCACGGCGATCACCACGACGGACAGATTCAACCGTGGGAAGGCAAGACTAAAACGAATGACTTTGTCGGCGATCCATTTCAGACGTCTCAGCAGTGGACCCTCTTTCTCAGCATGGCTAACTGTTTCATGTCCCAGCAGCCAGTAGGAAAGAATGGGAGTTACGGTCAGAGACACGATCAGAGATGAAAAGATGGAGACGACGTAAGCGACACCCAGCGGAGTAAACAATCGCCCTTCCATGCCTTCCAGAGCAAACAGAGGGATGAAGACCAGACACACAATTAATGTACTGAATACGATCGAGTTTCTGACTTCGGTACTCGCTCGATAAACGACCAGCAATGGTGGAATTGGCGATGAGGATTCACGGTTTTCTCGGAGTCGACGGAAGATGTTTTCGACGTCAACGATCGCGTCATCGACCAATTCTCCGATAGCAACGGCAAGGCCGCCCAGCGTCATCGTGTTGATCGACATGCCAGTGATTTTGAACACGATCACAGTCATTACCAGCGATAGCGGGATCGCTGTCAGGGAGATAAATGTGGTACGGAAATTCATCAGGAACAGAAAGAGAATAATGACCACCAGAATGCCGCCATCTCGCAGCGCTTCGATCACATTGTGGATCGCTCGATCAATGAATGATTCCTGCGAATACATGGGTTCAATCTGGTAATCTGCGGGTAGTGAAATTTTCAGTTCCTGAATGGCAGCCATGATGTTCTTCGTGATTTCGCGCGTATCCGCCCCCGGCTGTTTACTGATCGTCATTACCACAGACGGGCCACCTTCGAACTGGCCCGGTTCACCAGTGTCGGCATTGTTGGGTAACCGTCGATAAGCACTGCCGTCGCCGCGTTTTGATTGAGCAGCCTCGGTGACTCGCGCGACCTGAGCCAGCGCGACGGGTCGACCATCACGAATGGTGATGACAACCTTTTGAAGATCTTCAACAGTCTGAATTCGTCCAAGTCCGCGTACGAGCAGTTCGTTAGGGCCCTGCTGATCAAGATAGCCACCGGTGGCGTTCCGGTTGCTGCGCTGTAGAGCTTCGCGGATTTGTCCGAGCGTTACGCCGTAATGCTGCAGAGACGAGGGTTCTACCAAGACATGAAACTGCTTGCGACCGCCTCCCATGGTGAAAACCTGAGCGACACCGGGAATCGTCAGAAGCCGCTGCCCGATCACCCAGTCCGCCTGAGTTCGAAGTTCCACCGGATCTGTCTTGCTGTCTCGGCTCCACATCCCGAGGACCAGAATTTGCCCCATGATGGATGACACGGGTCCGAGTTGTGGTCGGACTCCGGGCGGCATTCTGTCACTGACCGCAGCCAGTCGTTCATTCACAATTTGACGGTCGACATAGATATCGCTGCCGAAGCCAAATTCCACATTGATAACGGCCAGGCCGATCCCGGATGAGCTGCGAACGGCCTGGACACCCTGAGCGCCATTGAGAGCTGTCTCAAGAGGAAACGTGATGCGAGTTTCCACTTCTTCTGGTGCCAGACCAGGGGCTTCGGCCAGTACGACAACACGCGGGCGATCGAGATCCGGGAAGACATCGATCGGCATTTTGAGAGCTGCCCAGGAGCCGTAGCCGAGCAGGAATATCGCAACGGCTATTGTCAGCAGTCGTTGATGCAATGCAAATCTGATGATGGCGTTGAGCATTGAAGTACCAGCGATTCGATGTGATTCGTTTATCAAGTTTGAGATGCGTGGTGCAAAGTTTTGTAGGCCGGAACGAACATCGTGAGTTCCGACCTACCTCCATCAGAACATTGCTTTCAGAAGGCTAACTGGACAGCGCCATGTTTGAGGAGTCGGATTCACCGAAGTTGCCTTTTGATCAATGTTTGCCGCGTGAACGAAGTCCCTTCTCCCCCTCGGGGGAGAAGGTGGCCGTTAGGCCGGATGAGGGGGCTTTCGTAGAAGGCAGCGTGCTAAAACGGCCCCCTCTCCCCAGCCCTCTCCCCCAATTTGTTTGCAAAAACGCTGCCATGTGACACCCCGTTGCATCAGAAAAAAATTGGGGGAGAGGGGGCAACATGGCGCTGTCCAGCTAATGCG
>JBIIIF010000126.1:0-19192 GCA_044235005.1 Planctomycetaceae bacterium
GATAATTCTTACAACACTGTCATCAAGGGGTCGCTCAATCCGGCGATCATGATGCAACCAGCCGTCAGCGATACCATCCAGGGATTGTCTCGCGGCGTTTTCTTCGTAGACGATAGGTTCTGAATCTTCATTGCCGCTGGTCACGACCAGCAGTGTTTGCAGAGTCTTCAACAACATCGCATGCAGTGGCGTTGTCGGCAACATCAACCCGATGGTGCTGAATCCCGAACTGACCTGCGGTGCCAGTGACAGGGACTGAAACGTCAGCGACTCGCCCGTGCCCACCAGGACGATCGGATTCACCGGCGAAGTCAACGCGTGGGATTCGTGTTGATGGTGTTCCCGGAGTGCGTTTCTACAGCGTTCACCACTTTCGTGACTTTCGGCCCGGTCAAACGTTTCTTCAGGATCTAAAACTGTAGGGTGTGACAAGTTCGCCCTGGCGAACGCAGGCACACCATCTTCACCGCGATGTGAAGTGCCTGCGTTCAGTGGTAAGTTTCGTAGTCCATCGGAACATTGCTGACAAAGCACTGATTCCAAGCCGGAAACCATCACGGCCAGCGGTTTGGTTTCCCTGCGCTTTCGAAGGCGAAGTCGTTTCACGGCTTCTGAGTTTCTCGCATCGCAGATCAGTTGATAGCCGCCCAGCCCTTTCAATGCGAGGATTCCGCCGCTTCGCAGAAGCCGAATTGCCGATTCGAAAGCGTCGCCGCCTCGGCAGTGCGAAGAAGCAAATTCCGATTCAAACCAGAGCTGAGGTCCACAATCCGGGCAGGTCATGGTCTGAGCGTGAAATCGTCGCTCATCGAGTTGCCTGAATTCAGCCTCACAGGCTTCACAATAATCGAAACTCGCCATTGTCGAGCGCGAACGTTCCCACGGCATGGTGCGAACAATGCTGTACCGAGGACCGCATTGAGTACAACTGGAGAACCCGTATCCGAATCGTCGGTTGGTGGGATCGACCAATTCAGCAGCACAATCCGGGCACATCGCGAGGTCCGCCGGAACATCTGCGACGACAACATTTGCACTCGCAATGTCTTGAATAATGCTGAAGTCACCAAAACCCGCGACCGGCACTTCTGCCATGCTCACAAAGTGCAATATCGCCTGCGGGGACAACTCTTCGCGAAGTATTTCCTCAAACCGGGCAATGCTCGAACCTTGACCTTCGAGTATCACCGTGACGCCATCGATCGTGTTACGCACGGAGCCATTCAGGTTCAGACGAATCGCAGCTCGAGCAATTGCCGGACGAACTCCTATCCCCTGAACCCGTCCCTGAAGCAGGTATTTCACAGCAACATTCGCCGGCAAACATTGCGCCTCAGTGGGAGTCATCAGAAGATTATTCATCGCAATACACTCGGCATCACTGGTGTGATACCCAGAGCGGCTGCAGTGTCACGCGACGACAGCATCTCGGCGCGAGCGTTCTCCAGAAACTGACACCACTCACTCAACCCTTCATCGTGAATGGCGGAGGTTTGAATACTGATCATGTCGGGCTGAATGAGACGTGCATCATTAATCGCTTCATCAACCTTGAACGGAACATAAGGCAGGAGATCGCATTTGCTGATCACCATCAACTGACTTGTGCGAAACATTTTCGGATACTTTCCCGGCTTGTCGTCGCCTTCCGTTGTGCTGAGAACCACAACTCGCAGATGCTCCCCCAGATCATGGGACGCAGGGCAAACAAGGTTGCCGATGTTCTCAATGAACAGGAATTCGTAAGGCTGTTGCGGAAGTCGACTGAGCCCCTGCTGCACAAGAGAAAGCTCCAGATGGCACGCCCCCCCGGTCGTCAGTTGTTCGACAGGAAACCAGGGTCGCAATCGTTCAGCGTCGCGGTCCGTAGCCAGATCGCCCACCAGAACGCCGGTCTGAAAACGCCCGGCCCAATGCTTCGCAGTCGCCTGCAAAAGAGACGTCTTGCCAGCCCCCGGTGACGAAACCAGATTCACGACAAATGTCCCCTGGGCTGTAAAGCGTTCACGTTGCTCCGCAGCTCGCTGCTTTTTCGCAGCCAGCACATCCTGGTTAACGGAGATTGTTTGAACTGTCATCTCGAACACCATTTCTCTTCAGACCAAACGAAAGAATTCCAACACGCGATCACCCAGTATTCTCAATCTGCATTCGTACATTCAGCAGACGAAACGCATCTCCACTAAGAATTCTCAGGGAAGTCGAACCACAGTGAGTGCAAACAAACTGAAAACTGGAAAGCTCGGATTCTCCGGAACACTGATTGCAGAACACCATCAGTCCCACGACAGAGATTGTTAATGTGCAGCTCGGCCATTTGCAGCCGTCTTTGAGTCGTTCAAATGCCTCGCGGACCAGCAACGGTTCAACGCCGCTCAGCGGACCAATTTCCACTTCGATGTCTTCGACCTCTGTAGCGTGATGCTGTTGTGCCAAGTCTTCTACCTGATGCAGTAATGATCGAACGAGTGATTCTTCATGCATACGCAACACTCAGCTCTTCCATGATTTGAGTCGCAGTCCTGCAGATGTTGTTCTGGCATGGTTCGCTCATTCGTGCGCCTGGTTGAAAACTGCTTCCGGGGATGGCCCAGACCACGATCGTTTCCGGCAGCATTCCTGTCTTCTCCGCCAGCCTCAACACATCAGGAACAGAGAAACCATGAGAACTGCGGCCAGGTGGGCCGCCCGGTATTGTTTCTCGTAGGCCGGACCGAGCGCCAGCGAGTTCCGGCAATTTATCGTCCCTTGAAGAAGCCGGAGCCCGCTCCGCTCGGTCCGGCCTACAGTCATGCGAACCTGGCTCGCAAGGCTCCATTGCCTCGGAATTCCACCGGAGTCGGCGAACGTCGTTCCCGCAACCAGATTCCTGAACTGCATCAATCAGATGCAGCACTTTGACATTCTCCAGCCAGTCCAGAAAATCCAGAGGAACGCTGGCTTTCCGCACGCTGATGAAGCTGTCATCCGGAATCTGCCGCGTAAGTTCATCGGCCACCAGCCAGCCGGCCTGATCATCTCCATGAGCACTTCCGATGCCCACAATCAATATCCTGTCCGGCGCGTTCATGGAGAATCTCCACTTATGGCCCGGGGTTGTTCCCATGTCAGTTTCAGAAAATGTGTCGAACAACTTATGCAGGGGTCATAACTGCGAATGAGTCGCTCGCATTCGTCCGCTGTTCGTTGATCATCAGGACTCAAAACTCGAGGCAGCCAGTCGATCAGATCCAACTCAATTTGCCTCTGATTCTGGGACGTCGGCGGGACAATCTTTGCGAACGTGACCTTACCCTGATCATCGATCCCGTAACGATGATAGATCAGTCCGCGTGGAGCTTCCGTCGCTGCACAGCCTTCACCTGCTCGATACTCATAGGAAATTCGCGAAGGTTTAAAACTCTGATAGTCACGCAGAATCGACAGGGCTTCATCGAACGCATGAATGACCTCCAACCCGCGTGCAATAATGGCCTTAAAAGGATTCAGGCACGGCGTGTGGAAACCGATTTCATCCGCAACGCGCAGAGCCGTCTCACACAGACGTTCGCGATTCAGATTAATCCGAGCCAGCGGACCGACGTGATAGCTTGAGCGATCAGTCACTTTCAATGAATGCAGAGCCGTGCTGTGGGCAACATGATGCTCCGCAAATGTCTGCTCGTACTGAGCAACGTCAATCGTCAGCCCGGATGAAGACACAATTCGGCCCTCGTTCATCGGGTATTCATCGGGGTGACTGACCGAAATCATTTCATACGGACGTTCGAAATCCGGAAATTCAAAACCCGCGACCCAGCAAGTCGCCTCAATGGCAGCC
This sequence comes from Planctomycetaceae bacterium, assembly GCA_044235005.1. Taxonomy (GTDB): domain Bacteria; phylum Planctomycetota; class Planctomycetia; order Planctomycetales; family Planctomycetaceae; genus SXXK01. Next base: position 3,821 of record JBIIIF010000126.1, read on the forward strand.
TGCAGGCCCCACTCAAACGAAGGGATCAACTTCTGCAATTCTTCCCTCTTCGGAGCCCGATAAAAACCACCAACCGCCACGTTGATCGGATGAATCGCCCGGCCGCCCAGAACTTCCAGCAAGTCGTTGCCCAGCTTCTTGAGTTTCAGCCCCCGAGTGACCTCGTGAGGAAACTTTGAAGCCAGTTCAATTCCACTGGCCGCGTTGAAGAAATCCGGAGCCTGCAGCAGATGCATATGCAGCCCGTGACTCTCAATCCATTCACCGCAGTACAGCAATCGGCGGAGGCGACGAATCTCAGGTGAGATCGTGACTCCCAAGGCCTGTTCCAGGGCATGAACAGCGCTCATCTGATACGCCACCGGACAGATACCACAAATTCTGGCGGTGATATCCGGAACATCTTCCAGCGGGCGACCTCGTAAGAATCCTTCAAAGAATCTTGGCGGTTCGTAGATCGTCAGTTGCAGATCCTCGACCACGTTGCCGTTGAGCCGAACATGCAGTCCTCCCTCGCCCTCAACACGAGTCAACGCCTCGACACGAATGGTGCGGTTTTCACTCATGAGGGACCTCCAAGCTGGTCTCTGTTCGTTTCGCGATTGCTTCAATCCGATTTGACGCATCGCGAAACTCCGGAGCGGCCGCATTGAAATTCCGCAGCAAAGGCAGCAACGTTTCGGTTGATGTCCCCATGGAGAGATATTGATCCGTCAGACTGAGACAATTGGATTGCGAGACCGGACCGAAGCAACCGTAACAACCTCGATCGTACGTAGGACAGATCGCACCGCAACCAGAATGCGTCACCGGACCAAGACACGGGATTCCCTGAGCGACTTCGACACAGACGGTCCCTTTGCGTTTACAGTCCAGGCAGACAGAATGAGACGGCAGCCGAGGACGCTGTCCTTTCACGAGTGCTCCGATCACATCCAGCAACTGATGCCGACTGATCGGACAACCTCGCAGCTCATAATCGACCTTGATGTGGTCGGCGATTGGCGTGGAGGTCGCCAGCGTGGAGATATACTCTGGTCGAGCGTAAACGCAGCGCAGATAGTCCTCATGATCCGCCCAGTTTTTCAGTGACTGAATCCCTCCGGCCGTGGCACAGGCCCCGATGGTCACAACAATTCGAGCACTCCGTCGCACGTCAAGAATCCGCTGCGCATCGTGCGGTGTGGTAATGGAGCCTTCGACAAGAGCGATGTCGTACGGCCCAGGCTGCAATCGGCTGCTGGCTTCCGGAAACCAGGCAATCTCGATGGCCTCGGCCACTGCGAGCAGCTCGCTTTCGCAGTCCAGCAGTGATAACTGACACCCGTCGCACGAAGCAAACTTAAACACGGCCAAACGTGGACGTGGACGACGCGTTGTCGTTGCTGCAGTGTCGTTCGAGCCTGCAGATTCTGAAGCGAACAGGGGCTTGCTCACAGGTCCTCCACTTTCATAATCGAAGCCACTCGATCGTAAGAGAAGACGGGGCCATCCTTGCACAGGAACTGCGGACCAAATTGACAGTGACCGCAAAGCCCGATCGCACAATTCATATTCCGCTCCAGCGAAACATAGACGGACTTCGCATCCACTCCTCGCCCAATCACCATCTGCGCGGCATACCACATCATTGTCTCAGGACCACAGCTCATCATGACCGTCTCTGTTGGCCGACGCAGCGGCAGACGATCCAGAATGGCCGTCACCATGCCAATATGTCCGGGCCACGAGTCGTCTCCACGATCAACGGTCGGATAAACATTCAGACCGCCGTCCCGCCACGCAGAGTACTCTGCAGAATACAAAAGCCCTGAAGGTTCGCGAGCTCCCATGATCAGATGAATCTCACCAAACTCCTGGCGATGCGTCATAAGATGACAGATAAGCGGTCGCAGCGGTGCCAGGCCAATTCCGCCCGCCACCAGCACGATGTCTCTTCCGCGGCATTCATCAATCGGCCAACCGACACCAAACGGACCACGCAGGCCAAGTGTCGCCCCGACCGCCAGTTCCGAAAGAGCGTGAGTCACATTGCCGGCGATCCGAATGGTGTGCGCGACCGAGCCTCTTGACTGCGGATCGTCGCAAATCGAAATCGCGATTTCCCCCAGCCCCGGAATATACAGCATGTTGAACTGTCCGGGGGCAAAGCGATATTCCGACGCCATTGCGGCGTCCTGAATGGCCAGATCACACGTGAAGACGCCCGGAACTTCGGGCGTCATCCTGGCCACACGGACGGCATGAGTCCGCCACGGATCGAATCGCGGGGCAGTGATCGCAGATGTCAGCGCAGAGTTCATCGGCTGGCCTCCGCGCCCTCGGCATGACCGTCGGATAAGTTCGCCAAATCGTTTCCTGCCGTTTCGCGAAGAGCGACCACTTCCTTGGTCAGGTCAATACCCACCGGGCACCATGTGATGCATCGGCCACAGCCGACACAGCCGGAGGAACCAAATTGATCATGCCACGTCGCCAGTTTGTGAGTCATCCATTGTCGATAGCGACTGGAAACACTGTTTCGCGTCGGGCTTCCATTCATGTAGCTAAAATCAAGATTGAAACACGAGTCCCAATGTCGCTCGCGGTCCACATGCTCACCAGTCAGATCCGGGACTTCGCTGACCGACGAACAAAAGCAGGTCGGACAAACCATAGTGCAGTTTGTGCAGGACAGACATCGTTGTGCAATCTCTTCCCAGTGGGGATGTCGCAGGTTGTTCATCAGAAGATCACGCAAACCGTCGGTGTCCAATCGTCGCGTGATCTGATCCGCGGCCTGCTGTCTTGCAATTTCTGCCTGATCAATCTCCGTTGAATTCGCTGGACGAACAGGGAGAAGAGCAGCGATCGTCTGCCCCGTATCTGTTCCAATCTCAATCAAAAATCCGTCTGACGTTTCCGTCAGAGCCAGGTCAAAGCCACTGTCGCAACGCGGCCCCGTGTTCATTGAAGTGCAGAAACAGGTCGGCGCAGCCTGAGTACAATTCACAGCGACAAGAAACGCTTTCGATCGGCGAGCTTCATACGTGGGATCCACAAACGGGCCTCCCAGAAAGACCTTATCCTGAATTCGAATGGCCGCCAGTTCGCAGGCTCGAACTCCCAGAAATGCATACTTCACCGGATCGGGTTCCGGCGTTCGCATCTGCCAGCCATGTTCACCAAGGTCCGCCGAAGCCACCAGTGTGACAGGCGGAAACAGATACTTCTTCCATGAATGAGGACCAACGACGTAGCCAAAGTACGCGTCATCCTCGCGACGCTGCAGGCGATACGTGCCAGCTTCCTGAAGATCAGTCCAGCCTCGTGGCAGGTCGCCGGTCGACCTGATTTCGCCATACACAATCGCCTGTTGATCGATGGTTGGCCCCACAACCTGATAACCATTCTCCAACAACGCCCTGATCAGCGTATCAAGACCTTCGGCGAGCATGAACAGAGGCTCGCGATGAGATGGGACAGTTTCAGACATTTTCAGCTCTTGGTTGGACGTGCATGATGTTCCGCGATGACAAAAACGAGACGCCGATTCGATGATTCAGAAGGCCTGATGCTTCACGAGGCCCGCTGGGTTCGTTCGTTTTCAAACAGATCCAGCATCTGCAGCCGAGTCGACAGCAGCCTTTGCGAAAGAACCTGCGCGACTCGTCGAAGCAGCACGTAGCCCAGATCCTTCTCGCAGTTGCAGAGTTCCTGAAGCCGTCTGCCGGACAATGCGATCAGAGTCGTCTCGTCGACGGTCGTTGCGCTCGCTGTCATTCGCCCGTCGGAGATGAGGCCGGACCATCCCACAAAGTCTCCGGGGCCGGCGGTCAAAAAGGGAACATCTCCTCGCCCGGGAATATTCATTGCCAGACGAACATGCCCGGAAGAAATCACGAACACTTCGTCCTCCATGTCGCCTTCTCGAAACAACAGCCGATTGGCCGAAAGCTTGACTAACCTTGCCGCTCGGCACAAGCACGCTAAATGCTCATGCGAAAGTCCCTCGGCAAAACGCGTTGCGGAAAGCATCTTCAAGAGATTTGGCTGGTCCATCGTCATGGTATTCCCCCTCACATTGAGCCTGACCCGATCGAATAGTGGCGTATCGCGGAAAGTTGCTTCCGCAGTTCAACTCGAAAATCCGGGTGTGCAATTGCGATCAACTGCTCACCCCGCTGACGCAGCGAGAGCCCGTGCAGGTTCACCGCTCCGTATTCTGTAACAACCCAATGAACATGCCCGCGCGTCGTTACAACACCAGCTCCAGGAACCAGTTCCGCAACGATCCGAGAATACTGTCCGCCCGCCGCTGTTGACGGAAGGGCAATGATGGGAAGACCACCACGAGAGATCGCGGCCCCACGAATAAAGTCCATCTGCCCGCCAATCCCCGAGTAGATGCGATGGCCCAGCGAATCCGCGCAGACCTGTCCGGTGAGATCAATCTGCAGAGCAGAATTCACCGCGACCAGTCGATCAATCTTGCGAAGAAGATTCGTGTTGTTGGTGATATCGCATGGCAGAAACGTCACCTGCGGATTGTCGTCCACGAAATCAAACAATCTTCGGCTGCCGGAGACGAAGCTGGTAACCAATTGCCCCGGGTAAATTTCCTTGCGGCGATTCGTGATGACTCCGGATTCGACAAGATCCACAACACCGTCTGAGAACATCTCCGTATGAACTCCCAGATCCGCTTTATTCCCCAATCGCGAAAGCACGGCCGATGGAATAGCCCCGATGCCAGTCTGCAGAGTAGAACCGTCCTGAATCAAGGCCGCAACCTGCTCACCGATCGCGGCTTCAACGGATGTTTCAGCAGCAACTTCATGTTCATAAAGAGGACGATTGGTTCGTATCGAGGCTGCGAGCGATTTCAGCGGAACAGTTGTCGTACCGAGAGTTCGCGGCATCTGCGAATTAATCTCCGCAATCACCAGCGGAGCATGATCGGCCGCCGCTCTGGCGGCATCGACAGAAGTTCCCAGAGAGCAGAAGCCGTGCTTGTCCGGCGGCGATAATTGAAGCAACGCCGCATCCAGTCGAATGTTTCCATCTCGAAACAGAGACGGAATATCCGACAGGAATACCGGAACGAAGTCCGCAAATCCCGCCTGTACGGCTTGGCGTGCAGGCTGGCCGGTGAAGAACGAGACTGACGTAAAATGCTTCCTGCAATTGTCCTCCAGAAAAGCTGCAGGGCCCTCTGTATGCAGGTGATAGAGTCGAATGTTCGTCAAGTCCGGACGACGACACATCGCATCCAGAAGCGGTGTCGGAGTAGCAGCAGCGCCATGAACGAAGATATTCATTCCGGACCGCAGGATACTCACCGCTTCGTCAGCTGCGGAAGATTCTTGTTGTGTCACCTCAGCCACAATGTTTTCTTTCTTAATCAGTCATCCTGCTTTGACGGTCAAATGATGAGTCCTGAATCACTCATCCGGGGATTACGATCAACCCGACAAAGGCCCGATCAACTTCCGGCGTCCACGATCTCTCCCGCAGCGTTGATATCAATTCTGTATGCAGCGGGTTCACGAGGCAGCCCGGGCATCAGAGTAATTCCTTCGGCCATCACCAGAATAAATCCGGCGCCTGCCGCCAGTTTAACTTCTCGAACAGGAAATACGAAACCGGACGGCTTCCCGGGACGTTTGGCATCGTGCGACAGTGAATACTGAGTTTTCGCGACACACACTGGCAGGTTCGAATATCCTCGCGCGGCATAGTCAGACAGTTGTTCTCGAACACCTCCGGAGTACTCAACACCTTCCGCCCCATAAACCCTCGTGGCAATTTGCGTGATCTTTTCTTCGAGCGACAGTTCAAGCGGATAGAGCGGCTTGAACTGACTTGTTCCGGAACACGCGTCGATCACGGCATCGGCAAGTTCCAGCGAACCTTCACCACCTTGACTGAACGCTTCCGTCACGGCGACTCGATCTGCGCCGGCCTCCACCGCCAGTTCACGAACAAGCTGCAATTCCGCCAGAGTGTCAGTCGGAAAACGATTGACCGCGACGACGACCGGCATTCCATACTGTCGCAGATGAGCCAGATGACCGCGCACGTTGGCGAAGCCTTCGCGCAGAGCATTGAGGTCTTCAGTGAGCATCGCTTCCGGCAACGGTCGTCCCGGGCGCACGCTAAAGCGACCGCTGTGGTACTTCAGTGCACGGATGGTGCAGACAAGCACTTCGGCACTGGGGACCAGACCTTTCGTGCGACATTTGATATTGAAGAGTTTCTCAGCTCCCAGATCCGAACCGAAGCCGCTTTCGGTAACAACATACTCAGCCAGCCGAATCGCGGTCAGGTCGGCGATCACAGAACTGTTGCCGTGAGAAATATTGGCAAACGGCCCCGCATGAACGAGCGCAGGAGTGTTCTCCGACGTCTGCACGAGATTAGGACGAATCGCGTTCCGCAGCAGAGCCGCCATCGCGCCAGCGGCCCTGATCTCTTCAGCCGTGATGAACTGCCCGTCGGACGATCGAGCGACCACGATGCGTCCCAGCCTGGCGCGAAGGTCCGGCAGATCTTCGGCCAATGCGAGCACCGACATGACTTCCGAGGCTGCAGTCAGATCAAAGCCCGTGCGCCGTCGAGGAGCCTGAGGAACATCATTGAGCCCCGTCTCGATCTCCGCTAGTCCCTTATCGCTGATGTCAATGGATCTCCGCCACGAAATGTTGTCCGCTTCAAGACGCGGCGTGAGTCCCCGGCGGCAATGATTATCCAGCATCGCTGCCAGGAGGTTGTTGGCCGCCGCGATTGCATGCAAGTCACCAGTAAAATGAAAGTTGATCTCATCGGAAGGCAGAAGACACGACCGGCCTCCACCGGCACCGCCACCCTTGATGCCAAACACCGGAGCCAACGACGGTTGCCGCAGAGTCACAAGAGAACGCTTGTTTCGACGAGCAAGCCCCATCGCAAGGCCGATCGACACCACTGTCTTGCCTTCACCGAACGGCGTGGGATTAATCGCCGTCACCCCGATCAACTTTCCCTGCGGCCGATCGTGCAGACGCTGATGCAGATTCGCCGACAATTTGCCGGCAAACCAGCCGTACGGCTCCACGCTGGATTCATCGAGCCCTAACTGTTCGGCAATGCGCAGGATTCTGTGGGGTTGCGCAGGATCACGTGTGGGCATAACGATGTCATCCTCGAGTCAGAAAGCATCTGGACGGGGTATGAAATCTAACGAAGCAGGATCGTCATGCACACCGGATGCACTTCGTCGCATAAGGCATCACATCCAGTCGCTCCTTCGAAATCTTTCCACCGCAGGCCGTGCAGGTTCCGTAATGGCCGGTTTCAATCTGATTCAAAGCCAGTCGAATCTCCTGAATCTCGTCCTTCGTGACTCGCCCCACACGGGACAGGACTTCGTCGTCTTCGGATTCAACAGCATTTTCGCTCCAGTCGCTGCTGCCGGGATTGCTGAGATCCGCTTCAATCTCAGCACCTCGTCGAGTCAGTTCGTCCAACTGAGCTTCCAGAGCAGCTTTCACAGCGGCGTGTGTCGCCATGGCAATATCCTTGTCAACAAGTGGTGAGAGAAACAACAGCATCTTCGCCGCCGGGTCAGATCGCTGCATGGAGAGTCTCATCAGGATGAGAACTGTCGAGCTCTCCAGAAGTGCAAGCAGCGTGCCATGCCAAATCAGCTTCGACGCAGCCTCTGGTTCGGCGGCCAACGTCGAAGGGAATGACTGGTCAGCACGTTCCAGCAAATGCGAGTGTCGCTTTTATGATCGGGTTGGAAACAATATCCGTAGACAAGTGAGCGCCAGCGAACGCAGGCACACCGATTCCGCCTCCACTTGACTTAAAGCGGAAGTTATTTCAAGACTGTTCCCGGGAGAACTCCACAACGCAGCCGACGCGAACGACCAAGCGTTACAAATGTGTGCAGACTGCTCAAAGGCGCGCCGTATGTCGCGCTCTTCTTGAAAAACTGTGACACGCGACAGCAGTGTCACGGGTAGCGATCTGGTGGACAGGACGAGGGCGATTCGCTCAACTGTGCTGCTCCTGATGAATCTTGTTGCTTATTCCCCGCCTGGATTTCGCATGTCTCACACATATTCCCTTCTGATCGGTTTGATTTGCCTCCGCCTGCTGACGATGGAGGCGGCCGCACAGTCCGATCCGAAGCTGCCTTTTCCACAGAACCGCGTCAAAGACTTCTATTCGCGGCAGGCCGAGCAGTTTCTTGATCATCGGCCACCCGGGCCGGTTGATGTCCTTCCTCAATTTCCCGGGCTGGATGGCGGAGGTTTCGGGCACTGGGGCCAGAACCCGGAAGAGGTCAGCTTCGACCAGAGTCTGAACGAAGTTGATACGGGGAACGTTGTCGCTCAGTTGACTCGCCACTTCGGCCAGACGACCTTCAAAGGTGTCAATGTTGAAGTCGACGCGGAAAGCAAAACGACAATGCTCTACGACCCACTGCGGATCACCTTCGTGGATGCGTGGAAGGGCGGGTTTGTGAAATGGGGATTTGTTCGGTTCGGGCTGATGGGCGGTGTTGAACCGGCCGGCCAGCGCTTTCTGGATTTCACTCAGGGCGGCTGGCAACTTCCACAGGGAATCAACAGTCGATATCTCGGTTATTACCGACACGGCAGGCAGGTCGCTTTCTCAACGCAGATTGGTGAGGCGACAATTCTGGATAGTGTCTCAGTGATTGAGGGCCAGCTTCTTCGCACATTGCAGTTTGAAGGATCTCTGCCCGCGTCGTTCCTGAAGATCGTGGTTTCACCAGCCGGAGCAAAGGTCGATACGTCGAACGAACAGGTTCCTCAGATCAGCGCCGTAACAGCAGACGGCAAGGTGATACGCTTGAGCCTTTCACAACAGATCGCGGGCGTCAAGCTGGCGGAACGTGACGGTTCGCTGGGGCTGGAATTCGCAGGCGGAAGAATCGACGGAGTGGTTTCCCTGCAGATTGCATCTGGTGCCTCGGACAGCATCAAGCCACCTGCAAAGATTAATGCATCCTCGATTGTCACAAAGCAGCAGTATCTTGCTGGAGCGAGCGGACAGTGGACCACGAAGATCGTCGAGACAAAGGGCGCGCTGGCTGACGATTCCGGGCCCATGGCTCTGGATTCTGTGACGTTGCCGCAAGTGGCTTCTAACCCTTTCAAATCAGCAATGCGGATTGGCGGCGTCGGATGTCTGGAAGACGGACGAGTTGTCGTATCGACACTGATGGGAGAAGTCTGGCTCGTGGATGGAATCGATACGATGGCCACCAAACCTCTGCGTTGGCAGAGAATTGCGGCGGGCTTTTACCAGGCTCTGGGAATTGTGATCCAAGAAGGGAAGATACTGGTACTGGGATCCGACCAGATTACTCGCTTGCACGACTTCAACGGTGATCACGAAACCGACTTCTACGAATGCGTCACGAACGCATTCCCCACAACCGGTGGTCATGACTTCTGCACATCTCTTCAGCAGGATCAGGCGGGACGATTGTATTGGGCGATCTCTTCGGGAGATTTCGGAGTAGCCCGCATGAACTCCGCCGGCGCGATTGAATCGTTGGGGAATGGCTTGCGAAATTCCAATGGCATCGGCGTATCGCCAGACGGCTCCGTTGTACTGGCCAGCGTTCAGGAAGGCACCTGGACTCCTGCCTCAGCGATCTTTGAAGTCGCCGGCCACAGCTATCACGGCTTGAAAGGTCCCAAACCTGATCATGGAAAGTATGGCTACGATCTGCCTTTGGTATTCCTTCCGCGAGGCCTCGATAACTCATCGGGCGAAATCGGATTTCTTCCAACTGACAAACGCCTTGGGCCGCTGAGTGGAGCAGCCATCGGGACGTCGTTCGGTGCCTGCCAGACTTATGTGGTGCTGCGAGATGTTGTGAATGGGAAAGCTCAGGGAGCCGTTGTTCCTCTGCCGGGCGATTATCTGAGCGGCGTCTGCCGCGTTGCCTTCAATGCTCACGATGGCTGCATGTACGTGGGTGGCACCGAAGGCTGGCAAAGTTATGCTCAGGAAGACGGCTGCCTGCATCGAGTTCGTCTGACAGGCAAGCCATTTCCGCTGCCGACGGCGATTGAATCACACAATAACGGAGTGATCGTTCGCTTCAGCGAAACGCTGGATCCGGACTCAGTGAATCTGAAGAACACGTTCTGTCAGCAATGGAATTATCTCTACAGCGCCGGGTATGGATCGCCCGAGTTTTCAATTCGCGAGCCGGGGCGGCAGGGTCACGATCTGGTCGACGTGAAGTCTGTTCGACTGCTGGAAGATTCAAAGTCGATCTTCCTTGAGATTCCTCAGATGCATCCGGCGATGCAGTTTCATGTGCATCTCCGCTTGAAGACTGCAGCCGGGCACGAATTCAAACCCGACGTTCTGGCTTCGATTTATGAGCTGCGTTCGGATTTCGACCAGTATCCGGAATACGCGGCGGTACCGAAACGACGAGCCCCCGATTTTCCGATTGCGGAAAAGTACGAGCAGGATCCGCGACTTGTGCAGCAGGAGAAGCTGGGCACAGATTTCGGTTGGGTGTCGAGTTCTCTCAAGATTTCCGTCAGTGCTTCGGCCGGTCTGCAGTTTGAGCCTCGCCAGTTGCGAGTGGCCCCGGGAACTCGAGTCTCGCTGGCGTTTAAGAACGGCGATCCCAGCATGCCGCACAACGTGGCTGTCGTGAAGGCCGACCATATCGATGAGTTTGGCGAGCAGTCGATGCAGTTAGCCAGTAATCCACGAGCCATCGCGACTCATTATGTCCCGAATGATCCGGCCGAGATTTGTTTTTCGCCGATTCTGCAACCGGGGGATCAGTACACCATGTTCTTCGAGGCTCCGAAGGAGCCTGGTGAATATTGCCTTGTGTGTACATATCCGGGGCATTGGCGAGTCATGCAGGGGAGCTTGTTTGTGATTCCCGATGGTCAACCCTTGCCGGAATCAGCGAATGCTCCGGTGCGCAAATTTGTGAAGATGTGGACCATGGCGGATCTCGCCGCTGATGCCGACACTTTGGCCGGGCGCAATTATGAACAAGGTCGGAAGGTGTTTGAAATCGCCGGATGCAGCAAGTGTCATAAGCTGAATGAAGTCGGCACGGTGCTTGGGCCTGACTTGTCGAAAATAGCGGACCGATTCAAAGGTCAGAAGCTTCTGCAGCAGATGCTGGAGCCGTCGACTGAGATCAATAAACAATACCAAACCTGGGTGGCGGCGTTGAATGACGGGCGAGTCATCTCCGGAATGTTGCTGGAGCAGAATGACACCTCAATCACGCTGCTGCCGAATCCGCTGAAACCGGAAACAAAAATCTCGATCGCCCGTGCGGATATCGAAGAGCTTGAGGCATCCAATGTTTCTACGATGCCAATGAGTCTGCTGATCACGTTTACCCAGGATGAGATTCTGGATCTGCTGGCATTCGTGCAAGCGGGTGGACAAAAGCAGAATCCGGTGTTTGCGAAGCAGTAGTGTCTTGTCCACGTCAAAACTTCGTAGTGGACGAGGCTAAGAGTCCCGTGATCCATATTTCTCGACCTGAACTCGTAGCCTCCTCCGCGTCGAATCCGCGCAAATCGCTCGTTGAATCACTGTTTTTCTTCTGGCCCTGTTTTCCCGCTCTGAGTTTTGGCTGTACCAATATGACATCACTAAAAACATCTCTCTGTGTTGCCGCCATACTAACTTTTGTGTCAGGCAAGCTGCTGGTGGCACCAGCCTCCGCTGATGAAGCATCAAAAGATCATGCCGGAACCAAAGGTAACGGCAATTTCGTCATTGGCCCCGACTACAGGGTCGATCCGGATCTCACGGACAAGGGTAATCCCACTGGGCGAGCATTCCAGTTTTCCATGGCTCTGGCAGATAGCAAGATCTATCGAGGTGACGACAAAACCCTTGATCCTCGCAAGCCGGTTCGCAAAGAACGAAAGATCTTCGTCTACGTTCCGGCCGCTTACAAAGACGGTACGAAAGCTCCGATTCAGGTCATTCACGACGGGCCTGCTCAGTTCAAACTTGTCAGCCACGCCCTCGACAACCTTACGATCTCAAAAGACCCCGATCGAAAGCTGCCGGCATTTGTCGTCATTGCTGTCGAGAACGGCGGAGATGACAGCTACGGCAGTCAGCGAGGGCTGGAATACGACACGATGTCAGATCGACTGGCTCGCTTTATCAACGACGAAGTGTTGCCAGCCGTTCTGAGTAATCCCGAGATCCGCGCCGCGTATCCTCAGTTGGCGTTTACCGACGATCCTTGGGGCAAAGGCGTGATGGGTTGCAGCTCCGGCGGTGCCGCAGCCTTGACGATGGGTTGGTTTCGACCAGATCTGTTTCGGCGGCTGATTACGTATTCCGGCACGTTCGTTGATCAACAGGACGATGATGCGGCCGAGGAAGCTGAATTTCCGCTGGGGGCGTGGGAATATCATTCCGGTAAGAAGCTGATTGAGAACAGCGAAAAGAAGCCGCTGCGAATTTTCACTCATGTTGCAGAACACGACAATCGAGCGAAAGACGCGGAAGAGACTTATCACAACTGGGTAATGGCCAACGAAAGAACCGCTGCCGCGCTCAAAGCCAAAGGATACGAATACCGCTACATCTTCAGCAAAGAGTCACGCCATTGCGACGGCCGAGTCTTCCAGCACACGCTGGCCGATACGCTGGTCTGGATGTGGAAAGATTACGAGGCTCACTAAGCTCAATTAGTATGACCGCCATCCTGTAGCCCGATCTATCCTCAGATCGGGCACTACGGTTCGGCACATTGCAGCCTCGGTTTAATGTGCGAGGCACAACGCCCCATTCTTTGGCGATCGCCAGATCAGTGCGAATTGTTCGCGCACGTAAGGGTGGATGTAACTCTACAAACAGAGATTTCGCTGAGGTTCATTTCCGGGTGCCGGCAGTGAATTCGTAACACAGCCAGTTCAATGCAAGGAATGGTTTGTGTATGCTGTCGGGTCATTAAACTGGCAACCGTGTGGTCCATTCAGAACCGCTGAATGAATACCCAACGGCGACACTTTCGAACTCTGCTGTCAGACGAATGTCCGGGAGCCAGAAGGAGAACGCTAAATGGCCAACTTGCAATTGCCTTCGGATTTTTCATTCCCGCTGGGATCTCGCAGAAACCTTCTGCAAAGAACCGCAGCCGGGTTTGGATCGCTGGCGTTCTCTTCGCTGCTCGCTGAGACCACCACCGCCGCAGCAGACGCAAATAGTCCGGCTCCCGTCGTGGCCCGGATTCAACAGGGACCTCCGCAACCACATCATATGGCTCGCGCCAAGCGGATCATCTTCCTGTTTATGAGTGGCGGGCCGTCGCAGGTCGATACGTTTGATCCCAAGCCGCTGCTGACTCGTGATGACGGTAAGCCTCTGCCGTTTGCAAAGCCCGAGATTCAATTTAATGCCACAAGCAACCTGCTGAAGTCGCCATGGCGTTTTCGCCAATACGGTGAGAGTGGTCTCTGGGTCAGTGAGCTTTTCCCGAAAGTGGCGGCTCATGTCGATGATCTCTGCATGATCCATTCGGTGCATGGAACTAACCCGGCTCACGGTGGAGCTGTCATGAAGCTCCACACCGGCAGCGACAATTTTGTGCGGCCCAGTATGGGATCCTGGGTCAGCTATGGACTGGGGACAGAAAACTCCGGTCTGCCTGCTTTCGTTACGATTTGTCCAACGCTGGCGTTTGGCGGAATTAATAACTGGAGTTCTGCATTTCTTCCAGCGACCTATCAGGGCACAGCGATCGGCAACGCCAGCATTCCATCGGCGAAAGCGCAGGTGAAGTATATTCGCAACTCCCGGCTTCCTCGCGAGATTCAGCAGTTGCAACTGGGGCGTCTTGAGCAGCGAAATCGGGAACACATGGCTCGCTCCGGCGCGGAGGCTTCTCTGGAGGCTCGCATGCAGTCGTTCGAGCTGGCGTTTCGCATGCAGTCGGAGCTGCCGAGAATTGAAGACCTGTCGACGGAGTCCGAGTCGACTCACAAAATGTACGGCATGGATAATCCGGTCACGGCAAACTTTGGACGAATGTGCATGATGGCTCGCCGATTCGCGGAGGCCGGGGTACGGTTCATTCAGGTGACGCACAACGATGACAAAGTGCAGTGGGATCAGCATTCTGAGTTGAAAGCGGGGCATACAAAGAATGCACTCGAAGTCGACCAGCCGATCGCCGCGCTGCTGCAGGATCTGAAGACGCGTGGACTGCTGGAAGACACATTGATCTGGTGGGGCGGAGAATTCGGACGCACGCCAACAGCCGAAGCGGTGGGGCCCGGCGCGGGACGAGATCACAATCAGGAAGGATTTACGATGTGGCTGGCCGGCGGCGGTGTAAAGGGTGGCTTCCGGTATGGTTCAACAGACGACTATGGTTACTACGCCGCGGAAGACAAAGTCCATATCCATGATTTGCACGCCACAATTCTGGACCTGATGGGACTCGACCACGAACGGCTGACCTATCGCTACGCGGGCCGGGATTTTCGACTGACGGATGTCGAAGGTCATGTGGTCCGTGAGATCTACGCGTGACGTATCGCGACAGGGGATTCATGGTCGGTTTTCTGTGCGTCGTGGGACCGGAACTGGGTGACTGTTTCCCGGTGCAGGAATACTTCACAGCGCAGAGGCGAAGGCTGCCAACTCGCGAAACGCACACAATCGACTGGCGGCACATTTGCTGAACCTGCCCTGCAGTCTTTTCGAAGTCCATTTTCCCGGGAGTTGTTGCAGGTGAGTCGACTGTTCGCTGGTTTCGTGGTCATTGCTCTGCTCCAGAATTTCCCGATTGCTGCAGGTCAAAAGACTGACGCTCCAGTTGTCGTGAGACTGGAAGAATGGCTGAAATCTCGCGAGTTGAATGATGCCGCCCTGATGGAACTGAAAGCCGAGCCGTGGGCGTCCTCTGCAATCTCGAAGGAAGATTCCGCAAGAGCCTCTGAGTTGCTCTGGAGTGCTCGCCGAGAATTCCTGCGCAAAGAACGAGCGTCGGAGATGGAAACGCGGGAAATCGTGCTGGGGAAACTTCGAATGCCATTTTGGTTCAGAACCTTTGGCGATGCTCCAGCGGATGGACGAAGTTTGTTCATCTCAATGCATGGCGGTGGCGGTGCTCCGAAGGCCGTCAATGACCAGCAATATGAGAATCAGAAACGACTTTATCAACCGGAAGAAGGCGTTTACCTCGTTCCTCGAGCACCCACGAATACATGGAACCTGTGGCACGAGGGTCATATCGATCTCTTCTTCGATCAACTGATCACAGACATGATTGTCTTTGAGAACGTGAACCCGGATCGAGTTTACTTGATGGGATACTCGGCGGGTGGCGATGGCGTCTATCAGTTG
>JBIIIF010000336.1:0-6601 GCA_044235005.1 Planctomycetaceae bacterium
TTGTTTGCGGTACTTGGTGATCGTGCGGCGAGCGAGAGTAATTCCCTGAGCGGCCAAAGCATCTACCAGAGCATCATCGCTCAGAGGATCCTTCTTATCTTCTTTGTCGATCAGTTCCTGCAGCTTGATGCGGATCGTGTCCCACGCAACATCTTCGCCCGTCGATGATTGAGTTCCCCCGCCAAAGAAACGTTTGAGCGGGAATAATCCGCGAGCCGTCTGGATCCATTTCTCATCCACCGCTCGCGACACCGTCGTGACGTGCACGCCAACGCGATCGGCAATCTGCTGCATCTTCAGCGGCTGGATAAACTCCGGACCTTTGTCCAGAAACTCGTGCTGGTGATCGATGATCTCCTGAGCCACCTTGCGCAGCGTATTGTATCGCTGTTCGATAGATTCGATCAGCCAGCGAGCAGACTCGATCTTGCGACGAATCCAGTCCCGCGTTTCCGGCGTCGGATTCTCTTTCAGCATCTTGGCATAACGAGGACTGATTCGCAGTTCCGGCACGTACTCATCCAGCAGTCGCACGACATACCGACCGGTATCATCCTGCTCCAAAGCCAGATCCGGGGTCACTCGTTGAGCCGGACGCTGTTCAAAGCCGCGTCCAGGATAAGGATTCAGAGTCTGCATCTGTTCGATGCCGACTTTGATCAGATCCAAAGAGTATCCTGTGGCCTTTTGAATCAGAGGCAAGCGGTTGAACGCCACGTCTTCGAGATGGTCGCGAATCAGCGTCTCGACCACTTCATGAAACGGCATATGCTCATCGACCTGCAGCAGCAACATCTCACGATGATCTCTCGCGCCGACACCGGGCGGATCCAGATGCTGAATCATCTTCAGCACTTCGTCCGCTTTTTCGTTGGTGAGCTGATGTTCGTACAGGCGATTAAACTGCTGAGCAATCTCCGGCAACATGCTCTGAAGGCGGCCATTGTGATCCAGGTGCTGAATCAGATACTCGCCAAACTGCCGCTGCACAGGATCGATGCTGAAGAACGAAAACTGTTCCAGCAGATATTCGTGAAGCGACTGCGGACGAGCCGTCATGTTCGACATGACATCGTGCTGGCGGTCCATGTCGTCGCTGATCTGATTGGACGAACGCTGCATGCCGCCGAAGCCGACATTGTCTTCAGGCCACTCGGAAGAAATCTCCAGCAGGCGTTCGAAATCAGACTCGTTATTCTTTTCGTTGCCCGCAACCAGCTCGCGGTTCTCAACATCCTTCCGCAGTTCTCTGGCTTCACGGTCATCAACAGGCGGCGAAAAATCGGCCGCATCAGGCTCGGCGACAGGAGTATCCCGCTCCTTCTCCACTCGCTCCAGCGTAACGTTCTCGACCAGCTCCTGCTCGATACGTTCGTTCAGTGCCATCATGTTCAGCTGCAGAATCTCCATCGACTGGATCATCCGCGGAGCCAGCTTCATCTGCTGGCTCATCTTCATCTGCTGGGAAATGTTCAGATGCATGATTTGGACCGAAACACACCAAAATTACAATTTGTGGGAGCTGACCTGCTGAAATCTACTCTATTACGTCCGTCTAAGTCGACGGGATTGCCCGCCATGCCTCACATTGTCGAAGCTGATACCAGAAAAATCGCTACACGCGACAGTGGTTGTACACCAGTCAGAACTGTTGACGGCCTCTCAATGCATCCGCCAGCATCTCACGATTCGCAAATTCAAGCACACTTCCCGAGGCAATTCCTCGCGCCAGTCTGGTGATTCTGACTTTGTCATTCTGCAGGAGATTGGTGATGTACAGAGCTGTCCCGTCTCCTTCCAGAGTGGGATTCGTCGCCATCACCAATTCCGTGATTCCTTGTTTTCGAATGCGATGCACGAGCTGATGAATCGTCAGATCTTCAGGTCCTACACCTTCCAAAGGCGCGATTCGTCCGCCCAATACATGATAAAGCCCCGAAAATGCTCCTGACGATTCCAACGCGACGACATCTTTGGGCTGTTCCACGACACAGACCACGTGTTGATCTCTGCGAGGATCCCGGCAGATACGGCACAGCGTGTCCTCGGTCAGATTGAAGCACATGCTGCAGCGTTTCACACTGGTCTTCACATTCCGAATCGCATCGGCCAGTGCATTCGCTTCGGACACTGTACACGCGAGAATGTGATTGGCCAGACGCTCGGCCGACTTACGGCCGATTCCGGGCAAATGTCCAAATTCTTCGATGAGCGTTGCCACGGCCTTGCCGTAGGGATGCTCCTGCGTCTCCGTCTTCATCCTGTTACTTTCCAGCGACATCCTTGGTTTCCACTGCGACTCCCCGCAGTTTAGGCGTTCCGAGTCGCGACAACCAGCGGGCGATCAAAACGATTTCGAGGGAAAGGCGGTGATCACCTCGTTTTCATTTTCCAGAACAATTCGCACAAAACGACAATCCGGATGTCCCTGGCGCTCTCCTTCGCTTCCACCGACCTGACCAATTCGCCGGCGAAGATTCACGGTGTAGGCGCGACGGCCGTTCTGCTTTTCACTGCGCACGTCGGAACCGCCCTTTTTGGCTTTCATGAACGCTTCGTCGATCACGGCGAGAATCTCATCGCGATCGCCATCGAAGACGCCATGGACTGGTTTCGACGGGTTATCCTTAGCATGCTGCATCACATGTTTGAGACGATGCCCCTCGGCACCGCCCGGAACATAAAGTAACCCTGCGGTGGATTCGAAAACATTGTCATCGACTTCTTTTAGCTTCCCCAGATCAGATGACTTGCTGGTCTCCTGTTCGGCGGGAGGAGGATTGTTCTTTTCCGGCGATGACAACTCCGGCCGTTTCTTCTCCGGCGTTCGTTCCATCTTCGTGATCGGAGAACTCGTGCCGCTTTTCTTCTTTGGAGCAGCGGGCCTCGATTCTGTCGTCGCTGGTTTCTGCTCCTCGGCCGACGCGCCAATCACCGGCTTCGAACTTTTCGGCGGTGATTCGGATTCCGATTTCGCCGCAGCCTCTGCACCGGTGACTGAAGCTGAAGAAGTCTCTTCAGCCGAGTTCGCGGTCTCATCGGCATCTTCAGCACCCGGAGCCATTCCATCTGCAGTCAATTCCGCAGACGCCGGCCCACGTTGCTGTGCTTGTACCCACGATTCAATACGAGGCTTCAAGTAGAACAACAACGCCAGAACCGCGAATGCGAGCAGTTGTACCCAGAGCTTGCGGCTGGCATTCGAGGATGATTTTTGTCGAAGTTGGGTCATGAAGAGATGATCTCACCAGCGTGCCAAAAAGTATGCTGAAGCAGCAGTCTGCACAAAGCAAAAGCCCGACGCCAATGAGACGTCGGGCTTGCATTGTACTCACGAAAACCGGGGAAGCAAAAATGACTCCGGCAGCAAAGTATCATTCGGAAGTCACATTTCACTCCTCGCATTTTCGAGCTACTTGCTGTCAATCGTCACGCCTGGCCAGTCGTCCGTTCGGAATGGGGTCAAGGGCAGTCCAGCAGCGCTGAACATGTTGCAGACAGGATTGTCAGCCCATGCGTAGCGAACAGAGACGGGATTCGGAACGTCTTTGCTGGAGACTTCAATCCTGCCGTCCGACAGGATCTTCGCATCTGCCCAGACGAACTTCTTGTCTTCACCGGCGATGGCAAACCCGACTGGAGCCGCCACATCGAACGGACGCCAGCCTTTGTCGCTCTGAGCCACGTAGTCGAACGTCAGCACGATCCTGGCGTCCTGCTTTTCCATGCTCTTGTACTGAGGGCTATGGAACGGAACATCAATGCCGTATTCGTTCGCCAGTGCCCAGCGAGCCAGACGACGACCAACATCCACTTTGTTCTTCGGATGAATATCTTTGCCTTCGCCGATGTCGATGATTACAGCTTCGCCGGTATGAGGCAGCTTGCTCATCGTCATCGTCTGAGCTTCGCGCAACTCCGCCCAGTCGCTTTCCATTGGCTGAGCCTGTTCCGCCCTGAAGTCGGCCAACTGCACCCAGTAGAACGGGAAGTCGCCCTGGCCCCATTCGCTTCGCCAGTTCGAAATCATCAACGGAAAGAGATCACGATACTGGTAAGCTCGGCTGGCATTGCTTTCGCCCTGATACCAGATCGCCCCCTTGATTGTGTAGCCCAGATGAGACTTCAGAACGCCGTTGTAAATATTGGCGGGCCGGCTGTTACCACCCATCTGCCCTTTAAGCTGCTGCAGAGCTTTCTTTTCGTCTTCCGTCAGCTCAGTCTTTGCGGATAACTCTGCAAACTTTGCTTCCATTCCGGCCCATCGTTCCAGAAGTGGAGCATACTTTTCGTCAGCCTTCAGGACATCACGATTGATCCACGCTTCACAGGCGGATCCGCCCCAGGCGTTGTTGATCATGCCCACTGGAACGCCAGTGGTTTCCTGAACCTGGCGAGCAAAGAAGTAGCCAACGGCGGAAAATGATCCGACCGTTTCCGGGCTGGTCACCATCCACTGACGATCATGCGTCAGAATAGGTTCCTGCGTACCGACCTGAGGAAAATTGATCATGCGAATGTTGGTGTTCTTCGCCGTCAATTTCTCCAGATCCGGATCATTGGAAGCGTTGATGCTCCACTGCATATTGGACTGTCCGGAACAGACCCAGACTTCGCCCACCAGAACATCTTCAAACGTAATAGTTTCATCCGCCTTGATGGTCAGTTGGTGAGGGCCGCCTGCTGGCAACTCAGGCAGAGCGACCTCGAATCGACCATCGGCATTGGCTTTCCCTGAGACCGATTTGTCGGCCAGGGAAACGGTGACTTCCTGACCGGAATTCGTCCAGCCCCAGACTTTGATCGGAGCTTTCTGCTGGACAACCATATGATTGCCGAACACGTTCGGAACCTTAAGAGCCGCCTGAGCATTGGCCGCCAAAACCAGCATGGCCATCGCTGTAAACATCCGAATTTTCACTGTAATCCTCCAACGGCGAGAAATGAGAAGGTGGGACCAAGACACTCTGTTACAAAACCAGCGATGAGGAGAGAGATATCCGGATTCTGGCTGTTGGCAAGCGCTCGGCAAAATGACTTCAAGCAGAATTAAAGCAATCCGCCGGGAAGATTGCATCCGAACGACCTCCATCGCAACCGCGAAGCTGGCCGTTGCAAGCCGTCTCCGTCACTCTGTGACTGTCAATCCGCTGAAGAGGAGGTCCTTCGCTACGCGTGCCCCGGGCTGGCCAGGCCTGGATCGAAGCCGAATTCAACCCGAATCGAACCGGAACATCTTCAACAAATGGCCGGGGCTTTGACTCGAACTGCAAGGCAATTTGAGAATTGCAGGAAGGAGGCTGCCGGATGGGCGCAACTCCAGTTCGCAGCCTTGAGACAGAACTGACATGGAGATCGCTGGAGCTTACGAGCAGCGATCATGCGGGTGAGACAATTTGCCCGGTTAAGTCTTACCTTGCAAAACATTGTCGATCAGATTCACAGCTCACCGTCGTGAACCTCACACTTCGCTCCGAAACCGATTGCGAAGTGACGTGGCGACGCCAAACCTCGATTCCGCAAACCTGTCCGGAATCTCAGGAATCATTTTGGCAGGAGAGACTGATACGTTTCCAGCGAGTGAGCGGCGACGCGATCGATCACGTGCTTCCACACTTCATCAATCAAGCCGCCGGACAACATTCCCTCGACCGCCCTGGAGCCGATTCCACCAAGGAACTGCGTCAACGACGTCATTGGATCACTACCGACGATTCGTTCGGTGTTGCAGTGTGCAAATTCATTTGCGATCAGACTGAGGCCTGGCAATTTCGGCACTGGATCATTTCCGTTCGCGTAACGCGAAATCATCCCGGAAAACTCGCGATCGATCGCATCGCAGGCTTTCCGATTTCCAATCATCGGCGCGCCGTAAGTATAGATCTGATGCACCGGAATAAAGCGGCGTTTCAGCAGCCATGCCCCAAACAACGCCAGCGCACCGCCCAGACTGTGTCCTGTCACCCACAATGGTCGGTCCATTGCCTTGAACTTCGCCTCGACGAGGTCTCGCAGGGGTTCCCAGACTTCTGCAATTGCATCGACGAATCCCTTGTGAAACTTCGCCCCAACACCAGCCGCCGCCAGATCATGGCCCAGCCGACCTTCGGGAACGATCAGCAGATTCATCGCGTCGGTCAGTAACCAATCCTTCAAACCGTCAATTGTCGTGGGGCCCTCTGTGCCGCGAAACGCGACAACGATATGTTCATCACTCTCGGCAACATAAACCTGAGTATTGTCGACGCTGATAAGTTTGGCGTCCAGTCCCAGTTGATCGCGAAACTTTGGCACGGCCTCAGCTTGGGGGAGGTAAGCCAACTGACAGGCAAGGCAAAGAAAGTTCGCGTTCTCAGCCGAGCCAACAGCATCTTCCGTAAGTTTCATCACGAGTCTTCTTGTTCGGAGTTTCGAGGTTATTCTGTGTGCGCCCACGATTGAGAGAATGGCGAGTATGATAAGTCTCGCAAAGAGTTGGTCCAGGGCAATCGCATGTCGGCGTTGGCCTTTCGGCTTTAGTTTTGCATCGAGACATCATTCGTCAAGCGGCAAATTGGATTGCCGTGGTTTGTGAGTGCGGGATGGAGTCTCAGTCATGAAG
>JBIIIF010000095.1:0-21831 GCA_044235005.1 Planctomycetaceae bacterium
CCTGCTGCCGCATGATTCAGGCAGACCGCTCAGCAGCTTCGCGCATTCGCTGGACGAACCGTTGATGGAGCTGCTGAATCATGTGCTTGAGACGGGTCGGCCCATTGAAAAAGAAGTTCGCGATCGCGAAGGAAACTGCTACTTCCTGCGAATTCTGCCCTATCGAACCAGCACGATGACCAAGGACGGAGTCGTATTGTCGCTGATCGATATTTCTCCGCTTAAGGTGGCCGAGGCCAGGCTTCAGCACCTGTCGGCCATCGTCAGATTCTCGGGTGATGCGATCATTGGTAAAGACCTGGAAGGCCGCATCATCAGTTGGAATCGCGGTGCCGAGGAGATGTTCGGATATTCGGCCGAAGAATCCATTGGTCGCGATACGGAGTTCCTGTACCCAGCCGAGTCCGCAGAGTCCTTTGAGGAACTTATGGCGGCGATCCGCAGCAGTCGTTCGGTTACGCAGGAACGGCGGCGAAGGCGCAGTGACGGATCCATCATTGATGTGCTGCACACGGTTTCTCCGATCTGTGATGCGGCGGGCCGGATTGTGGGCGTATCGACGATCTCGCGAGACATCACGGTTCGCAAGAAATCAGAACAGGCGATTCAGGACACGATTCGCAACCGCGATCACTTTCTCGCGATGCTGTCGCATGAACTGCGAAATCCGCTGAGTGCCATTTTGTATGCCGCGGAGATGCTGGACCTGAGAAAGTCGATCGAGGGCAATGATACTGAGGCAAGCGACGTGATTCGGCGACAGGCGGAGCAAATGCGATTACTGCTCGACGATCTGCTGGATGTGGCGCGAGTGACACAGAACAAGATCGTGCTGCGCCGCGAAGCGGTGTCTCTGGGAAATATTGTTGCGGAGGAACTGCGAACGATTGAGCGTCTCCCGGAGACCAGCCGACGCGTGATTGAAGTGGAAGGAATGGATCAGGTGTGCCTGGTCGATGGTGATCCCGCGCGACTGCATCAGGTCGTCATCAATCTGCTGAGAAATGCGGTAAAGTATTCGTCGGATGGAGGAACCATCACGGTCCAACTGTCGCGTCAGGACAATCAGGCGGTGCTTTCCGTTCGCGACACCGGAGTCGGTATCGCGCCGGACATGCTGGATCAGATTTTTGAATTGTTCGTGCAGTCCAGAGATACGATTGATCGTGCGGAAGGCGGGCTGGGAGTTGGACTGACGCTGGTCAGGGCCATTGTTGAATTGCATGGAGGAACCATTCGGGCCTTCAGTCAGGGAACGGGATGCGGAAGCGAGTTTATGATTCGATTACCTCTGGCTGCGCCGCAGCCTGTTTCGGGAGTGTTGGAGGTGAAGAAGACGGACGCATCGCCGCCCGTTCGAGTTCCTTCATTGCGGATGGCCATCATCGAAGACAATTCCGATGTGCAGTTGTGTCTGCGGACGCTGTTGGAAATGGAAGGCAATGAGGTGCGAGTGGCCTGTGATGGAATCGCGGGAACGGATCTGATTCTGGAGTGGCGTCCGGATGTTGCGATTGTCGACATCGGGCTTCCGGGTCGAGACGGCTTTGGTGTGGCTCGGGAAGTTCGCAAAAGCATCTTAGCAGAGCACAACCAGCCTCAACCGTATCTGATTGCGTTGACCGGGTATGGACTTCCATCAGACAGAGTGAAGGTGCTCGAAGCGGGATTCAATCTTCACCTCGTGAAGCCGGTGAATCTGGATGAACTGTTCGATGTGCTGCATCGCATCGCCAGCGGGTAGTCGATTTCGCCGCAGGAAAAGTTCCGGTTGAGAACGTTTCCAATTTTTTGATGACAATTGCAATTTTTTTGATGACCAATGCTTGTGTCTTGCTCTTGACGTTCCAAGTGGGAGAGTTAATCTTCGAATGTTCGCAGAAAGCGCATAAGGACTTGCGCCAATGTATACTGTTTGAAAAACTGAAGGCGCTGCCTTAAGGCAGATCGGTCAATTCATCGCAGGATCATCCGATGATTGCAGCTTTACGATTTTCGTAGCTGGGCCGAAAGTTCAACGAGCGGATTTTGATTCGCAGGATGCGACCCGAGAATACCAATGTTTGCCGTGTTATCGTGACTTGTGTCTCGATCGGCAGCATGTTGTGTTTCCATGGAGGGTTGGTCTGATGCTTGTGCTAGCGCGTCGTCCGGGGCAGAAGATTGTATTTCCAGGTCTTGGGATCTCTATTGAGGTCCTGCAGTCGAAAGGTGCTGTGACCCGACTGGGTATTGAAGCGCCCGTCGACATTGAGGTTCATCGGCACGAAATACTTGAGAAGGCTGGCTCTGGTCCAATGGCCGCCAAAAATCATTCTGCTTCCGATGCTGAACGGGAACATCGTCACCGGCTGAACAACAAACTCAACGCACTGACTTTGAAACTGCAGCTTCTTCAAAGACAGATTAGTCGAGGCATGGCTGTCAAACCTGCGACCCAGCTCGCTGATGTCGTGGGTCAGTTGAGTGATCTGGAGGCGGCCATTCCAGACTGTACAGTCGCGGAGAAATCGCCACGAGTTCTGATTGTTGAAGATCAGGCGAATGAACGAGAGCTTCTGGCAGACTGTTTGAAGCTCTCCGGCATTCCGGTGGCCACGGCTGTCAACGGCCAGGATGCTTTCGACTATCTTCATGAAAACGAAATGCCGGACCTCGTGCTGCTCGATATGCGAATGCCCGAGCTTGATGGCCCTTCGTTCATCAAGCTTATCCGTGACGACTTTCGACTCAGTCGCCTCAAAGTGTTTGCCGTGAGTGGTTCAGCTCGTGAAGAATTCAGTTCAAACCTTGCCGTGGACGGATGGTTTGCGAAGCCTGTTCGCATTGATTCGATACTGGAAGCCGTGCGGGAACAGGCTCGAGGTGCCGTGACATCGGTGTAACGTCAGAGGCTTGCTTGCAACACTTGGTCACACTTGATACCGCTCCAATGACGCCTGGCATCCTCAATGTGCCAGGCTTTTTTTGCCTGCTTTGTTCGACACGGCCCGACGGCCTTGGTTTCCGGGCTGATGGCCCCCGGCACTCTCAGCGGAAAATCACTAAGGCTGAAGTCGCAACGCCTTCTCACTGCGTTTGCGTCAGTTCAGGCGTTGCGTAAGTTCTGTCGTAACTTCCCGCTGCGTCTGGAAGACTGAATGGAGTTTCTCTCCAGCCGAGAGCGAACCTGGCTCAGGGAGCCATTAATCTTTTCAAGCAGGGAATTCAGCTAAGGTCGCGAAATCAGCTATCAAATCTTTGGCTTTGAGGCCTCTTTCTTCCGCTGCATCTCCTGAGCCTGTCGACGCCGGGCTTCCTCTTCCGGAGCAAACTGAGGGCCTCGACGACCATCGCCGCCGTTCATCGCAGCGATGTCCATTTGTCCCTCTTTCCATTCCCAGCCCAATGGTTCATTTAACTCCATTGTGGCCAGAAACTCCCAGGGGGTTCCCGGATGTTCGTTGATGACACGATGCAGATACTCAATGGCTTTATCATGCATTCTGCGCACGTTTGCACCTGCGTCGATCGCTTCTGACGGTTCGAGCTTCCACTGATTGCTGTCTGACTTCTCAAACTTCTTTGGATTAGATTTCATTTCTGCCAGAACAGCGTTGTAGCCGAAGGCTCGAACTCGCATGGCCAATACTCGGCCCATGGCCAGGTCGTAGCTGGCTCGCCAGCGATCCGAGTCCAGTTTGTCGCGATGCTTTTCACCAGCTTCCAGAGCTGTGTGAACTCGTTCAAGGAAATAGTCGAGCACAGCCAAAGGCTTCTGAGCTTCCGTGATCTGTTCACGAAGAATGTTGTCATTATTCGCCTGGAACGTTCGTTGAGGAATTGGCACAGGTTCATTCACGGCCAATTGAGCGGCCGCAATCAGGGATTGCTTTGCCAGGTTGCCCTGAAGCTGACGACGATACTCGGCACCTGGACGATAGTCAGGGGCGTATTGTCGCATGATTTGTGGATCCCATTGTTTGCGGGACGTGTCGTCTGCGACGAAAAAGATACCGCCTGTTTCAGCACACAGCCGTGACAATGTGTAAGGACCGTAACCGGACGACATGCGCTCCAGGCCCTGAGAGTCTGCCGTCCAGAATGGCAATTGCAAACCTTCCGGAAGCGGGCTTTCTGGTCCCTGGTCTGCGTCGCCGATGTCATCTTCGTAATCGGTGCCGTCTTCGCCTTTCCATTTCACATGGACAAAGCCTTTTTGTCGCCCAAATGGCGAGGTGTTGCCGATGCAGAAGACTCGTACGCCGTCACGGCTGAGTCGTTTAACGACTTCTTCCAGCACCGTGTAGTTTTCGCCAAAGTCGTCACCACGTTCGTCGGTCACGATAATCAGAATCATGTTGGCTCGCATCTTCTTGCGAACCGGCCCATAAACTTTCATGGCCTGATTAATGCCGGCGAAAACATTTTCCACGCCGGACGTATCACTTTTGATAGTCTTGATTGCTTTGGACAATTCATCAATATCACTGGATGGCTCATCAAGCAGAACATGGACGTCTTTACCGTAGCCGACGATCCCGGTTTTCAACGCATCTTTGGTATCGATATCATCCATCAAACCCAGTTGACGATAGACGTTTTCGAATCGCTCGATGATTCGTTCACGACGAGACTCCAAAGAGATCGATTCATCCAGCAACCAGACGGGAAGCGTCTTCCTCTGACGAAGTGAGTTCGCAATTTCCAGAGTGATCCGATCAACAGCGCCGTCGGTTCCGCCAGCATGTTCTGTGGTACCGGTCAGATCGATGTTCTCCAGCATCTCTGCTTCGCTGGGAGTCGATACTGATTCATTAAGCTGGATCTTGGGATTGACGACGGAGCTTTCGATCTGCTCAATTTCTTCTTCGTGATTATCAAGTCCACGATTTTGGGCAACCGCTGCCGAAGGGCTGGCAATGTTCAGATCGCTTTTCGTTCCGAGTGCATCTGACGGTTCAGTATCGAGCACATACTCCACCTGAGCGATCTCTTCCATTTCAACGGTGGAAGTCAGATTGAACTCCGGAAGCACAATTTCGGGAAGCGAAATCATCGCGACAATGATAATGATGCCGATATGCACCAGCAGGCTGACACCCCACGCGGGCATGGCATCAAAGATTGACCAGACAGAGTTGCCGCCTTCGGCAACAGACTCGGTGGACGCGGATGTTGCTGAATTTGCGTGGATAGTGCTCACAAGCAAGCTCCGACAAAGCGACAAATCTCAAAGTGTCCAACATGTGCAATCGGGACCGGGAACGGTCCCACGACACGGAGATCCGGGATTTTCGCACGGTCTGAACAAAAATCGCTGAAAAACTCGCGTCGGGGTATATGTTCTCCAAGTATTCACCCCGTTACAAGCGGAGAACCCGGGCAAAACTTGGAATCCTGCACTGATCATATCGACAGTATGACTGCTGTAATCGTACTCTCCGGAACTGTTGGAGCAAGTTTTTTCCCGGCTGGAGAAGGCCAAGTGTGCCGCAAATTCCTGCTTACTCGCCGTTGAGTCTCCGACGAATTCTTCGAAGGGATTGCGTTTCTGTCGTGCCGGGACCACACTGGAGGACTAAGGGTTTTCAGGGTTCTGGATGAAACGGTCAATACATGCGCGGCCCGGTACTGGATCGAGAAGAGTACATTGAGCAGGAGTATTTCTTTCGGGTTTACCGAGAGCGACTCATGGAAAATGTGCCCTCGCAGGAGATCCTGAAGACGATTTCCGAGGAGATTCTTGCGACGACCCGGCTCCCGATGGCGATCGATTTTATGCGGGCGGAGATCTTGCACAGTGGCAAGATTAGTACAGCCATGTTTCGACTTCCGCACTACTTTGCACCGTTTCAGGCCTTTGTAATCAGCCGTGCGGAAGAGGACGAGTCTCGCTTTGAGCAATTAACGGCATTGAAGATCCTGGAAAGCGAAGCACATTTTCGCGCAGTCAGTCCCTCGATGCCGGGGCTGTTTATCTTTCAGTTCGAATGTATTGCTCGCAATCGCCTTGGTTACGGAGACGGTCTGAAAGCCATGATGGCCGACCCGTTGTATTCAGAAGAGTGGGGGCGCTGGATTGCTCGCCTGGCCGCTTCACTTGGTGAACGAGAACTTGCCGAAATCGTGTACGGCGCTTCTCAACACTTTCAGAATCGGCGTAACACCGCGCGAAGTCCGGGTGAGAAGGCGGCTGCAAAAACAGAAGAAGGATCCCCCCCCGCTGTTCCTGTGGCATTGTTCGGTGATCAGGAAGGGCGAATTGCGAAAGCCAACATTGGCCGCGACCCTCTTTACTTCTTTGCGGCTCTGCAGAGACAACTCAACTATCCTGCGGTTCCTCGTTCGTCGCAGGCGGAAGCTGATGAAGACAAAAAGCTGCCACCGTTTCTGGAAGCTCGTCTGAACAAGATTGAGCAGCGGCTCAAGATCAATGAAATGGAAGTCAAAGGCGGCATCGACCTGACTCGCTTTTATAAACAGCCGGATGGCGAAACGCCGAAGCTGAGTGATCTGCCTTAGGCTATTGCTTTGATCGGCTTAGTTTGCGGTGCTGACTTCAGTCGGCACTGTTGCTGGAAGCTCGGTCAAATACTGGCTGAAGGCAGCACTGCCGTTGGAACGCGACTCCATTAGTAAACCGTTTGTGGCTTTCGGATGAACTCAAGACTCTGTCTTTGTATCCTCCCGGTTCATCAGCTCGCTGATGTCCTGTCGTTGCCGATGCATTGTGGCCCGTTGCTGCAGGCGGTTGTGCAGGTTGAATCTCCTCTTGCCCCAGAATTTTGATCATGTCCAATCAGGTCGAAGCCAGCATTTATGATTATCCCAAGTACTACGATCTGTTGTTCGGGTCCGACGTGGCGTCTGAGTTTCGCTTTCTGAAAGCCTGTTTTGCGAAACACGCTGGTTGTGAAGTGAAGCGAATTTTTGAACCCGCCTGCGGGACCGGTCGCTTGCTGATTAAGCTTGGGCGAGCGGGCTATGAAGTTGGTGGAAACGACCTGAATCCGAAAGCCGTCGACTTCTGCAACGAACGTCTTCGCCGCTATGAATTGCCGGAGACCGTCGTTGTTGGCGATATGTCAAACTTCAAAGTCAAAAAGAAGTTTGATGCCGCTTTCAACATGATCAATTCGTTTCGACATCTGGCCACCGAGAAACAGGCCGTCGGGCATTTTGAATGCATGGCAAACGGAATGACCAAAGGTGGACTGTATGTGCTGGGCATTCATCTTGAGCCAACCGCTTGTCCAGCCATGCAGGAAGAAAGCTGGTCCGCGCGGCGAGGAAATCTGGTTGTGAATTCGTACATGTGGTCCAAAGGGATTGACCGCAAGACACGCCTCGAACATCTTGGTCTGCACGTGGATGTGTTTACTCCCACAAAGCGTATGCGCATTGTGGATCACATGGAGTATCGCACGTACAACCAAAGTCAGTTTATGTCGCTGCTGAAGAAAGTGCCCAAACTCGAAATCGCAGAAACGTACGATTTTTCATACGACATTCGCAATCCGCACGTAGTCTCCGGTACGACAGAAGATGTCGTTTACATCCTGCGGAAGAAGTAACAACGGCCCGGCTATCGCCAGGCGCGTTTTGTCAGTGAGCTCTCTTTTGGAAAGCAAAAGTCTTATGAACAGTATTGCCCTTCTGACATCGGCTCTGGAATCATCAAAGAAGATGCTGGCCTGGGTTGTTTCAGATTTCTCTGACGCTGATCTTCTCGTGCGTCCGGTGCCGGAGGCCAATCATTTGGCGTGGCAACTGGGGCATCTGATCACTGCGGAGCGACACATCATTCAGGAACAGCTTCCGAGCACCAGGTTTCCGGATCTGCCTGCAGGCTTTGAGGCGGCTCATTCGAAGGAAGCCGCTTCCTCAGACAATGCTGCCGGTTTTTACAAAGTGGCTGAGTACCTGCAACAGCTCGAGGCAACTCGTGCTGTGACGATTGCCGAACTGCAGAAGCTGACAGAAGCCGATCTGGATCGACCAACGCTCGGGAACCTTGCGAACTTTTGTCCAACGCTTGGTAACACGTTCGGTCTGCTGTGCGATCATATCATGATGCATCTGGGGCAGGGCACTGTGGTCCGCCGCAAGCTTGGCAAGCCGGTTTTGTTTTAGGCTTTGTTTCGACGTAATGTCCGTGAATGGTGTGCCTTCGCATTCGGTTGTCGCACCCTGCAAATTCGAACGCTTTCCCGTAGGCTGTGACAAGTGAGCCTCAGCGAACGCGGGCACACCGATGGAAACTCCATTTGACTTAAACCGGACATTGTGTACTGACTGTTCTATAGTTTCGAGTAACGACTTGTATGGCCAGAAATGAAGCCGACCGCGAAGACCTGATCCGCGAAGCGGTCGCGTTGACTGAACGAGTCGAGCTGTTCGTACCTGATTTCGAAGACCTGATCACGATCGGGTTTCGCAGCAATCGTGCGATGAGCATTTTTACGGGGCAGGATCCGGTCTATCAGTTCGATCCATCCGGTCGTCTTCGCCGCGCTTTCGTGGATGGCTTTCTGTTTCGCAGCCAACATTCCGGACTGGCACGACTGGAACGCGTGCGCAACGAATCGGAAGTGCAGCTTCTGCGATATGATCTGTCTCCGTCAGAGTGCTCTGCCTTTCAGAAGGCGATGAAAGACACGTTGCATCGCATCTTGTTGCAACTTCAGGCGAAGACCGTCCGAGTCGAGCGTTGTGTGCCTGAAACGGCCGATCTGCTGTCGGTGATACAGATCGCAATTGTCGCCATCGTAAACAATGAAGAATGGCTGTCACCAGAGATTCGCCGGCGAATCGTTTGATGCGGATGTTGCTCTGCTGCTGCGAATTCACCTTGTTTGGAAGCCCCATCATCAAATCTCGGGATTCGCTCGTTTGAGCTGGCTTTGGGACGTGTTTTCCAGAAGTCGGATTGCCTGCGGTTGAATCGTCCTGCATACTTGGTGGAAACATTCCCCGGAAGATGGTCGCGAAATCTTTGTTCGTGTTCCCTGTTTGAGGTCGAGCTGATGCTTACACCACAATTTCTGATCAATCGCCGACGGCTGCTTGGAGCGGCCGCCGCCGGAGTCGTGGCTTCCGGGTTGCCGATACAGGGTCGGGTTGCCGCAACAGAATCCGCGACTCGTGCGAAGTCGGTGATCCTGGTTTTGTTGAGCGGTGGTCCGAGCCAGCTGGATACCTTCGATCCGAAGCCACAAGCTCCCGCGGAAGTTCGCGGAGAATTTTCATCCGTGTCGACTTCGATTCCAGGTGTGAGTCTTTGCGAACATTTGCCTCTGCTGGCAACTCGACTACAGCACTGGGCGATTCTGAGAACTTTGGCTCACCCGGAGCACAATCACCTCCTGGCGACTCATGTGGCTTTAACCGGTCGGCCCACGCCGGTTCCTCGAGGAGGCAGCGATCTGGATCGCGTCGAATCTCGCAACGACTTTCCGAACTTTGCTTCCGCGCTGGATTTTCTGAAACCTCGTCGCGATGGAATTCCGACCGGAGTGTCTCTGCCGAACTACTTTATTGAAGGCCCATTGACGTGGCCGGGACAGCATGCTGGATTCCTGGGGACTCGCCACGATCCCTGGCAGATCAATCATGATCCGAACGATGCGGCGTTTCGAGTCGACTCATTGTCGCTGCCAACAGATCTCAATAATCAAAGATTGGTTTCTCGACGAACTCTGTTGGATGGTTTGAATCAGGTTGATCCACGGAACTCGGCCGATGTACGTTTGCGAGCATTCTCGGAGCAGCAGGATGTTGCGTTCTCGTTACTGACGTCCGCGAAAGTCGCTGAGGCGTTTCGAATCGATCAGGAATCAGACGGAACTCGCAATCGATACGGACGTCATAAGTTTGGCCAGTCGTTGTTGCTTTCGCGCCGATTGGTCGAAGCGGGTGTTCCCGTCGTTCAGGCCGCGATGGGAATTGTGCAGACGTGGGATACTCATGTAGACAACTGGGGTCGTCTGAAGACATCGCTCTTGCCATCGCTTGATCAGGGCCTTGCTGCGCTGATTGATGATCTGGCGTCGACAGGAATGCTTGATCAAACCATGGTGATTGTCATGGGTGAATTCGGCCGAACTCCGCGCGTGTCAATTCTGCCAGGGCAAACTGTTCCCGGTCGCGACCATTGGGCTCATGCGTATTCAGCGTTGTTTGCCGGCGGTGGTGTTCGAGGCGGTCAGACAATTGGCGAGACGGATGCGATCGCTGCGTATCCTGTGTCGCGATCATGGACTCCTGCGGATGTCGGGACGACGATCTTCGATTCGCTCGGCGTTTCTCACGATGCTCAGGTGATTGATCCACTGGGCCGTCCGAATCATTTGCTGAACGGCGAAGTCATCACGCCACTCTTCACAGGAAATGCGACGTAATTGCGCGTAGCATTTCAGACGTGAAGTCGTCAGTGGCTTTGAAGTTGGGCGCTCTATTTTGTTTTTTGCGCTCGGCAGAAGCCAATCGACCGGAAAATTTTGTGACAGAAAGATGAATCGCAGACAGGCGTTTGCGCCTGATTTTTCGGTCACTAAGTTTTTCGGTCAAATCCGCACGATTTCCGCTATTTGGACTGCTGCAGCTTTCGGCTCCACAGCCTGCTGTGGTCAACCATTCTGAACTCGAACGAGCTTTCAACCTCGTGATTCGGCAGCAGGCTGCCTGCACCAAAGCGGCAGCAGGCTGCCGCAGTCCACGAGGCTGGCCGTTTCGTGTTGTGGTCGGGAGCGATGGAGCTCTCATCTCGCTGTGTTGGACGTTTCCGGATGGTCGCGATAGCATCCGCAGTAATCTTTCTGGCCACATCGCGGGTCGGCTTCCAGCGGTCTGTTTGTTTTGCAGCGTTGAGACGGCGTATTGCGTTGTGAGTCGCAGAGATGATCGTCCGACAAACCGCTGGCCACCAAGAGATTTACTCGTCGATGAACCGCCCTCTGACTTCTGAACTGATCGCTAAACTCCAATTCGGTGAAACGACTTCAAGCCAGCTTGTGGAAAACAGCCTGCAGCGGATCTCTGAACTGAACGGAGTTCTGAATGCGTTCGTCAGCATCGACGCCGACAGAGCACTGGCGCGGGCCGATGATGTCGATCGGCGGCGCAAGGCGGGACAGGCGGTCGGGCGTCTGGCCGGTTTGCCGGTGGCTGTGAAAGACAATATGTGTACGATCGGGCTGCCGACTTCCTGTGGCAGCCGCATGCTGAAAGATTTTCGAGCACCCTACGATGCTCATGTGATCCAGCGAATCGTGGCTGAAGATGGCGTGTTGATTGGTAAGCTCAATCAGGATGAGTTCGCCATGGGTTCGTCGACGGAGACGTCGATTTACGGCCCCACAAGAAATCCATGGAATGCCGACTACACGGCTGGTGGTTCGAGCGGTGGATCGGCCGTGGCTGTTGCGAGCGGCATGGTTCCGCTGGCACTGGGATCTGATACGGGTGGTTCAATTCGTCAGCCAGCCAGCTTCTGTGGTGTCGTCGGTATGAAGCCGACGTATGGGCGAGTTTCCCGTTACGGACTGGTTGCGTTCGCAAGTTCGCTCGATCAGATCGGCCCGCTGGCAGGCGACGCGTGGGGAGCTACGTTGCTTCTGGAATGCATCGCGGGGCACGACAAACGTGATTCCACATCGCTGAATGTCGAACGACCAGACTGGTTGAGTCAGCTAGATTCATCACTCAAAGGTCTTCGTATCGGCATTGCGGATGAGTATTTCGTCGAAGGCCTGGATGCGGAAGTGGAACAGAGCGTTCGCGAAGCCATTCGTGTGTTTGAAGCCGCCGGAGCGGAAGTTGTTCCGGTTTCGTTGCCTCATTCGAAATATGCCGTCGCGACGTACTATCTGGTCGCCTGCAGCGAAGCATCGAGCAACCTCGCTCGCTATGACGGCATTCATTACGGTCATCGCGCTGAGAAGTTTTCGGATCTGGTCGATTTGTACAGCCAGAGCCGAGGCGAGGGTTTCGGGACGGAAGTGAAACGCCGCATCATGCTGGGGACGTATGCTCTGTCCGCCGGATATTACGACGCGTACTATCTCAAAGCTCTGAAGGTCCGTCGCCGCATTCGCGAGGACTTTGACAAAGCCTTTGCATCGGTCGACGTGATTGCCGGACCGGTTTCGCCGACGGCTGCGTTTCGATTGGGCGAAAAACTGGACGATCCGCTGGCGATGTATCTGAACGACATTTACACAATCAGTACGAACCTTGCCGGTCTTCCCGGGATTTCGATTCCGTGTGGGCTGACGAAAACAAGGCTGCCGATTGGCCTGCAGCTTCAAGCGCCTGCTTTGGAGGAAGCCCGACTGCTGCGGTTCGCTCATCAATTCCAGCAGGCGACTCAGTGGCATCGCGAACAGCCGTAGTTCGACCCTGCCGCTCGCCGGGATGTTATCTTTGGCAGAGTCGTGAGAATCGTTACGACCTGTTTAATTTGTGATCTGCACGCTGGTG
Source organism: Planctomycetaceae bacterium (assembly GCA_044235005.1). GTDB lineage: Bacteria > Planctomycetota > Planctomycetia > Planctomycetales > Planctomycetaceae > SXXK01. The sequence continues at coordinate 12,463 of JBIIIF010000095.1, forward strand.
TCCTTCGAGGACATTCTCGTTGATGCCTTCGCTCCCGACCGCATCTTGAATGTCAAGCCACGATTTCTGCGCTTTCATCGCCAGGTAATAGATTAAAGTCGGTACCACCGTCCACTCGGCCCTGCTGGCACAAGCGGATTTTCGGCAGTCTCTCGTTGATTGCTACATCCCGCAGGTCGTGCCTGTGTGATGCGTTTTCGAAACGTCGGTTGAGTTTTTGCAACAGCCGACAAAAGTTGAGGTGGTAGTGTTGCCGGGGTGTTGGCACGGATGACCGTTATTCATGCGCCCTGAAAAGTCTTCCGCGTCAGTTTACGCGTCGACTTTCGTTCGTCGTTGAGTCACTCAAAGAGTTCTGCCGGGAATTCGTTTCGAATTCGCTCAGGCATCGCTCCCGTGCTTTGCTGCGCGCGGCAAGTGTGTGAAGTTTATACTGTCTGGATCATCATCGTGGACACAGAACGACTTAAAACCGACTTACTCGCGCTGGGGCTGCTGGCCCTGGTCGTGTTCGTTGGTTTGAGCTTCCTGAGTTACGACCCTGCTGATCCGCCTTCGTCGCTTGTGTTTCCTGTTCGACAGGCACCGACCAATATCTGTGGAGAAGTTGGAGCGGCTGTTGCGTTTCATTCTCGTCAGTTAATGGGGTTCGGCGTCTGGATTGTTCTCGCAACACTGATCTCGTGGGATCTCAAACTGTTTTCGCGTGAACAGGCGAGACGGACGGCTCCCACACTAATGGGGATTTTTCTGCTCGTCGTTTCGTCCTGCGCGCTCTTGCATTTGTTCGCTCCGGGAATTTCTTCGGGGTCGACCTATGGCAGTGGTGGACAGATAGGTGCGTGGACTGGGTTGGTTCTGCAGAAGAAGTTTTCTGCCATCGGCGTGTTGATCTTTGCCGGAAGTCTGGCCGCAGCCGGAATCCTGCTGACGCCTCTTTCAGATATCCTTCAGCCTGCTTTGCGACTTGCGGCTTTGCCCGCGAGTGCCATTCGTGGTGCAGGAGCATTGTTCCAGCGGGCTCCGGTAAAAGTTCGCAGTCCGAAAGAAAATTCGAAACAAAGTAAGGCTGTTGCAGAGTCGCCAGCCACGATTCCGTTTGTCGCTCCACAACCCGCTGCGCCTCAGGCTGAGGCTGAAGATGAAGCTGAGCCGATGTCGGCTGATGTCGATGGTCGATCAATACGTATCAACCCTCCTGCTGCTCTTTCACTCCATAACCCTGAAGGACTCGCGGTTTCGGAACGTCGAGGTTTCTCGCTTCCGGATATTACTTTGCTGAAGGAGTCAGAAGAGTTTCCGTATGAACTGCTCGCCAAAAAGGCACGAGTTGCAGCAACGACGCTGGAGAAAGCATTCGAAGAGTTCGGCCTGAACGTCAAGGTTGCGGAAATTGACACCGGCCCGGTGGTGACTCAGTTCGAGCTGGAACTGGAACGCGGTCTGCGCCTGAACAAAGTGACGGCTCTGGAGGATGACCTCGCCATTGCGCTGCGAGTTCCCTCCGTTCGCGTTGTCGCGCCGATTCCGGGGAAGAATACGGTCGGTGTTGAAGTTCCGAATGATAAGCAGGTCATGGTGCGAATGCGGGAACTGTTGCAGGTTTCGCGTTCAACCTGGGACGATTTGCGTTTGCCGTTGTTCCTTGGCAAAGACGTGAGTGGTCGTCCGCTTGTTGTTGATATGGCCAAGATGCCGCATCTGTTGATTGCTGGTCGTACAGGGACCGGAAAGAGCGTGTGCTTGAATACGCTGATTCTGTCGCTGCTGATGACCAGAACTCCGGACGAAGTGCGCATGCTGATGATCGACCCGAAAATGGTCGAACTCAGTCCGTACAAGAAGATCCCGCACCTCATGCATCCGGTCATTACGGACATGAAGAAGGCAGAAGCGGTGCTTGCCTGGGCCGTCGACAAGATGGAAGAACGCTATGACCTGCTGGCGCGGGTTGGTGTGCGGCATCTGGACAGCTACAACAAGCTTGGCAAACCCGAAATTCTTGAGCGACTGGGATTGAAGGAAACAGATCCGGATGCGGCCGCGATTCCTGATCGCATGCCGTTTATCGTGATCATCGCGGACGAAATGGCCGACCTGATGATGACCTCGGGCAAGGAAGTCGAGGCCCACATCATTCGTCTGGCTCAGAAGTCTCGAGCGGTCGGGATTCATCTGGTCCTGGCGACACAGAAGCCAACCGTCGACGTCATTACCGGTCTGATCAAATCAAACTTGCCTGCTCGAATTTCATTCCAGGTGGCAAGCAAGATGGACAGCCGCGTGGTTCTTGACGAAGGTGGTGCAGAGCGACTTCTGGGCAGTGGTGACATGTTGTACCTGGCGCCTTCGACCAGTTATCTGACACGTGCTCAGGGTACGTATGTTAGTGATGAAGAGATCAATGCGGTCATTGATTTCTTCAGCGATGTCGAACCCGAATACAGTCCGGAACTGACGAAATTGACGGCGGCTGCATCCGTCGCGGCAGCTGGCGGTGGATCCGGAGACGGTGGCACTCGAATTCATGACGACCTGTACGATCAGGCGGTAGAAGTGGTTATTCGAGAAGGCCGTGGCAGCGTTTCGCTGCTGCAGCGAGCGTTGGGCATTGGCTACGGTCGAGCAGCTCGCATGATTGATTATATGGCCGAAGATGGCGTTGTCGGCGATTACAACGGTGCTCAGGCTCGCGAAGTGATCTGCTCAATCGATGAATGGGAAAGCCGCAAGGCCGAACGGGATGATTGAAATTTCTGCAAACGCGGGCTTTTGTCGCGTTGTTTAAAGTGGATCGGTGACACTTCGTAGATTGAGCAAATTTGGTTAGAGTGTTGTTTCGTGTCAGATTGAATTGTTGATCTGACGCCAGTATTCACTCTGCTCAATCCGGCTGTTGCTTCATCCGATCGACTATGAAAACACACTTAATCCTGTTCACGCTTATTCCCGGTCTGTTGCTTTCTTCGGCCTTGGCTCAGGAGAATCCCGCGGCTCCTGTGCCGCTGATTTTTGATACCGATATTGGTAATGACTGTGACGACGTTCTGGCCATGGGCGTCATTCACTCGTTGCAGAGTCGAGGCTTGTGCCAATTGCTGGCGGTCACGATTACAAAGGATCATGACCAGTGTGCTCCCTTTACGGACGCCATCAACACGTTTTATGGACGTGGCAACATTCCGATCGGTGTTTGTCGCAGCGGGATAACTCCTCAACAGAGTCGCTTCACAGGATTGGCGATTGAGAAGAATGGTGACAAAGAACGGTATCCGCATGATCTTCGCTCCGGCAAGGATGCTCCGGATGCAGTCAAAGTTTTGCGACAGGTCCTCGCATCTCAGGCGGACGGAAGTGTTGTGATTGCTCAGGTGGGCTTTTCGACGAATCTGGCCAACTTGCTGAAGTCGCCTGCGGATGACATCAGTCCTTTGACGGGTCGCGAACTGGCGATCAAAAAGGTGAAGCTGGTTTCCGCGATGGCGGGAGCGTTCGCTCCGATCAATGGTCAGCCTCATCCGGAATACAATGTCACGGAAGACGTGGCGTCCGCGAAAACTTTGGCAACCGAATGGCCAACACCGATCGTTTATAGTGGCTTTGAAATTGGACTGGCGATTCCTTATCCGGCGTCCAGTATTCTGAGCGACTATCAGTATGTACCTCATCATCCATTGAAAGAGTCATACGTGCTGTATGAGCCACCACCGCATAATCGTCCGACCTGGGACTTGACCAGTGTTTTGTGTGGCGTGTTGCCGGATCGCAACTACTTTGGCATCTCGCCAAAGGGTTCTGTGTCGGTGGATGACAAAGGATTCACGACGTTTACGCCGTCAGAAAACGGGCTGCATCGCTATTTGACGCTGACACCGGAGCAGCAGATTCGGGCCACGGAAGCTCTGATCCAGCTATCGAGCGAACCGCCGCATCATATTCCCCCATTCAAAGAAGATTTGAAATAGACGAGATGGGTGCCGGTCTCGTTTCATCAAAACATGTGCGTAATGCGGGCATAACGACCTCATGTCACAACCTGCGAGAATCATTGTCGTCGGTTCGATCAACATGGATCTGGTCTTTCTCACGCACCAGCTTCCTCGACCCGGAGAGACAAGAACCGGCCACAGCTTTCGACAAGTCCCCGGTGGAAAAGGTGCCAATCAGGCTGTTGCTGCGGCACGCCTTGGGGCTCAGGTTTCGATGGTCGGCCGAATTGGTGACGACGGTTTTGGCCGAACGCTGATTGACGGTTTAACCGACGAAGGCATCGATACGAGTTGCGTAAAAGTGAAGCCGAATTGTTCGAGTGGGCTCGCGGTGATTGGTGTCGAAGACAGCGGGCAGAATTCCATTACAGTGATTCCCGGAGCCAATGGATTTGTCACGCCAGATGATGTGATTGCAGCGGAAGAATTTTTTCAGTCGGCCGATGTTCTGCTCGTTCAGTTTGAGATCCCCTTGCCTGCAGTACAGAAAGCTGTCGAGCTGGCTCATCGCTATGGCGTGAAGATTATTCTGGATCCAGCACCATCGGTGAGGGTTGTTCCTGTCGATCTCATGCAGGTTGATGTCATCTGTCCGAACGAAACCGAGGCCGAGTCACTGTCCGGGCAGGTCGTGGATTCGATCGAGACGGCGATGTCTGCTGTTCAGCAAATTGGCAGCCGCGGTCCTCAAATCAGTCTCATCACGCTGGGATCTCGGGGCGTGGTTGTGTTCGATGGGAAAACCGTGGAGCACGTGCCACCTTTTGCCGTGAAGGCGGTCGACACGACGGCCGCAGGCGATGCCTTTGCTGCGGCGTTTGGAGTTGCCCTGGCGGAACAGATGTCCGTTTCTGAGGCGACCTGCTTCGCTGCGGCGGCTGGTGCGCTGGCGACAACTCAACATGGAGCTCAGCCCGCGATGCCGACGCGAGATGCGGTTGAGGCCCTTCTGCGAAGCCGATATTCGCCGCACGATGTGAACTGAGGCCGGGTGTTCACGAGATGGTTTTGGAGATCGACTTAATCGTTGCCGCGTACAGAGGAGTTTTTTAACGGCTCTCAGCAGGGCTAAACTCACGAATCCGGGCGTGTATGCCGACATCACAGCGCTTCAGACTTAAGGAGTTTTGAAGCAGAGAAATGGGTTCAATGACAAATGAATTGCGCAGAGGAGGACTTGGTGTTTAACCGCGAATGGACGCGAATTCACGCGAATAGTCGCAGTCAGCCAATTTAGGGTTCGATTCGATTGACTCGGCAACCAGCGAAGGCTTTTAAGTCATGCCCGAAAAGGAACATGTTTCCCTGTGTTGCTAATGATTTTATTCGCGTGAATTCGCGTCCATTCGCGGTTCCGATCTGTGTTCGGTCGACGCTTAAATCACTGAGAACACGAGCTCCGGCGACTTGGTTGTCACCGATAGTTGTCTGCCTGAACGACCGTTTCACTTTCTCGTTCGCGGGCGGTCAAATGAAGAATTCAGCATGGTTGCGTGGAGATGGCTATTTCTTATCCGCTGCCACAGGCCTCACTGTCTTCTGCTCGTGAAACAACGTTTGCAGCTTGTGCTTGCGAATGCGGAATGCTGTTCCATGATTGCGAGCCGAACCATCAGGGCGAAGATGCATGCGAAGCTCAACGATGATGTCACCACTGGCCGTCAGCTCGAGCAAACGCTTCGCGGATGGTTCCTGACACCACGTCACGGTCTTGTACCAGAACTCTTCTTCCGCTCCTTTCCCTCTTGATTCTGCGCCGACGAAGACGGAATGAGCATGTTTCTCCTGAAGTCGTTGTTCCAGAACCTCCAGGCTCCAGCGCGCGATCGGCAGATCGTTGCGATGGAGTTCCAGGACATCGCCCTGCTCTGTTACGAAGAGTTGCAGGTTGGCTTCGTTCCTTCGACTGGTGACTGAAAGGTACCACGCCTGCCGTTCGTTGGGATCTTTGTAGCCGTACTGCTGAATGCGTTCGGCCGTTGTCAGACCATCCAGCCATTCGGGCTCTTTCAGGAACAGATTCATTTTGTCCTGATCATCGAACTCTGTTTCTGAGTCGCGATAGGCCTTGATCTCCATCCCCTGAAAATCACCGCGTGGAGAATTGTTTTCCGGGATCTCCAGAAGCGTTTCCAGGGTATATCCGACGCCTGTGTCGCCAGGACGAAGCGTTTTTACAAAGCCGCGAGCAGACACTTTGTCGAACTGAACAAGGAATTCCTGCAGAATCGCTTCGTGCGACCTGATGACTGCCGATGGGGCCTCTTGCCCGACGACGCTCTGAATTGACGTCAGCAAGAAGAGCAGCCAAAACAAGTGTTTGCAGGATAAGTAAGCCAAGAGTTGCAGCCTTCCATTTCCTCGCGACTGTTTCCGGCATACCGAATCTCAAACGTCCCGCCGCGATTGTTGCCACGCAATTATTTCGCAGCCAATTCTTCTACTCGCCTAAGAATCATTGTCTGCAGCACAAAACAAATGATGAAATGAGCAGGAATTACGAAACACGGCACAACGTACTGAAAGAAATCCTCCGTTACCCCGCGAAAGATGTTATCGAGTACTGCGATCAGCATCCCACCCATCAACGGAAAGATGATGCAACACACAGCGAATGCGACCAGCATGCCACCGTGTCGAAACCACACGGAAAGCAAAACGCCCACATGAAGTGTGACCAGTGCCCAGCTTAATGAGGCCCAGAACCACGGCTCTGCTAATAATTCTGCGGTGTCCTCATCGAATCGGGGTTCAACGGCCAGCATCCAGAAGAATCCCAGTGTGAAACAGACGACACCCGGGATTGCAAACGGCAGCACACCAACCGCCATACGCCGCAACAAACGGGCTCGCGAGATTGGCAGCATGCAAAGCGAGGTCAACGTCTGTTCGAAGATCTCCTTATTCAAAAGGAATCCATAAACTCGCCCCATCGCCAGTACTAAACCTCCGACGCCGACGAACATCATCGTTCCGGCATAGGCTTCGGCAGGTGCCATATCATCGATCGCGATTGAAATGAACAGAATGACTGAAACCGAGATCACCGGCAGGAGGATCAGCCAAACAAGGAACCAAAGAAGTCCACCGCCGACGAACTGCCATGACTTCCATTCAAGAGCATTCAGCCAGGACCTTCGAGGCGGCAGCTTTCGGGTTTTCGACAGAATTCCGCGACTTGTGGCCGCAGTCGCAACAGCCCCCTGTGCAATTGCGGCTTCATTAAAGCGTTCAAACAGTTGTTGACTGACTGCAAAGAACATACTGCCGACAATCAGATGAAATGTCATCTGAGGATGCCAGATCGACCCGCCTCGTTCAAACATCAGGTACGAACCTGACGCCTGCCACATGGTTCGTTCCCTCCAGTTGCCACTGAGCCAGCCAAAATCCCGGGCCAAGCTCGGGAATCCCCATTCTTTGCAACCAAAGGCGGCGAGAAAAATCAGCAAGTGGCCAAATTCCAGAAACAGCCACACCAGGAAGGCGGACGTCACAGCACGTGAATTATTGCGCGTGACCGTACTGCAGAACAGACCGGCCTGGCACAGGCAGAATGCATAACAGATTAGCCCTACCAGACTGGAGAAAATCTGTTCTCGAACAACACCGCCCAAAGTTACAGCCAGCATCAGGAATGGAGCCGCGATCAGAATCAACAGGATCACAACGGCAAGACGCGGCAGTGATTTTCCCAGCAGCAGAGTGACATCGTGAACTCCTGTCATTCGCAATAGCGGCAGAGTTTCCTCTTCCTTCTCTTCCGTGATCGCCACCGCAAAGTACATCACTCCCAGCAGCGTCAGACACCAATAGCAGCATTGGATAACATTACCGATGAGCGTCAGTCCGGCGGCTCCGAATCGTGCTGTTTCTACAACCTGCAGAAACAGCAGATACAGCATCATGACTACCATCCCACCGCGTACCATGTGGTGAGACAGCAGGCGTGATTCCTGACGAATGCTGCGAGTTAGAAAGGCAGAGGTCTGCGACAACATTAACTGGCTCGCTCGGGAAAATCAGAAGCTCCCGTCGACGGAGCGACGGGCGTACGGTACACCCCATCGCTCCGTCGACGGGATTTCGTTTCCTTATGACAAGGCGGCCTGAATCACTTCGCCATGGACGTCCGTCAGCCGGAAATGACGCCCCTGATACTTGTAGGTGAGTTTCCTGTGATCAACTCCGGCCAGATGCAGCAAGGTCGCGTTGAGATCATGAACATGGACGGGATCTCGAACAATGTTGTAGCTGAAGTCGTCTGTCTCACCGATCGTTGTTCCCGGTTTGATTCCGGCTCCAGTCATCCAGATCGAAAAACATCGTGGATGGTGATCACGTCCATAATCATCCGGCGTCATCTTGCCCTGACAGTAGACCGCACGGCCAAATTCTCCGCCCCAGACCACCAGCGTGTCCTGCAGCAGACCTCGCTGTTTCAGATCAAGAACTAAAGCTGCCGTCGGTTGGTCGGTCAATTTGCATTGAGCAGTGATGTTTCTCGGAAGTTCCAGATGCTGATCCCAGCCGCGATGAAACATCTGTACGAACCGGACGCCTCGCTCGCACAATCGACGAGCCATCAGGCAATTCCACGCAAAGGTTCCGGGCTTTCGAGCATCCTCGCCGTACAAATCAAACGTGCTGGCCGGTTCACCGGACAAGTCCGTGAGTTCCGGCACCGACGTTTGCATGCGGTAAGCCATCTCGTATTGAGCGATGCGAGTTGAAATCTCGGGATCGCCGGATTCTTTCAGCTTGAGGGCATTCATCGCTGCCAGGTCATCCAGCATTCCTCGACGGACGGAACTGCTGATTCCCGGCGGATTAGAAAGATAAAGCACCGGGTCGCCCATCGAACGAAATTTGACACCGGCATAGCGAGTCGGCAGAAATCCACTGCCCCAAAGCCGATCGTATAGCGGCTGATCGCCAGACCCGGAGATCATCGCCACGAACGCCGGCAGATCACTGTTTTCGCTTCCCAGTCCATAAGACAGCCACGACCCAAGACTTGGGCGACCCGCTTGCTGAGCACCTGTCTGCACGAAGGTAATCGCCGGGTCGTGATTGATCGCTTCTGTGTGCATCGTCTTGATAAAGCACAGGTCATCCGCAATCTTCGTTGTGTGAGGCAGCAGTTCGCTCAGCCACGCACCCGACGCCCCGTGTTGTTGGAACTTGAACTTCGTCGGAGCAATCGGAAAGCTCTTTTGGCTGCTGGTCATGCCTGTCAATCGCTGACCCTGACGTACGGAATCCGGCAGCTCCTGACCTCGCATCGATTCCAGTGTTGGCTTATGTTCGAAGAGATCCAGTTGTGACGGGGCACCCGACTGAAACATGTAGATGATACGCTTAGCTTTCACTGGCAGGT
>JBIIIF010000096.1:0-21793 GCA_044235005.1 Planctomycetaceae bacterium
GTTGGTCAGCGTTGAACTCACAGATTTTGAGGGGCGGCAGCGTCACGAAGGCGATTGGAGTCAATCGGCTCGCATTCTCCGGCCGCTCCCGAGCGATGCTGTCATCAGGGCGAAGACTGGCGGCGCCTCCATTATTTGTGCCAGTGAAACATGGATAAATTTTGCCGAAGATGTCATTGACGCCACGCATGGCCGTTTTCGGGATTCCTCGTGGACGCAACGAGTCGATGATTCAATGTTTCATCGCAGTCCCTGGTCTGTTCGATTCTATTTCCGGCCGTGGGAGCATCCACTGAATGAGATTGCCGATCAACTGCGTCGGGAGCGCAACGTCGAACAATATCTGCAAATTGAGATGGGTGATCAGACAGTCTTTCTGACGGTTCGATATCTGAATCCGATGTCCTCTGACTTTCAGTTGGGCACCGGCCTGGCATTGGCCCCATTGCCGCCACGTAGTTTTCTTAATCCGCTGCGATCGGCTGCCGGTTGGTTGATTCTGATCGGAATTGCGGCCTATCTGTTGGTGCCCTGGAAACAGCGCCCAGACGGTGCAATCTATTATCCATACGCTCGACTGATCCCGGGAGACCTGGTTTCCGTAATGCTCTTCACAGTCTTCTTCGCAGTTCCGTTCTTTGTCATTGGGGGGCTGATCCAGGCCTTCACAACACCAGCCGCAATCCTGTCAGTTGTGCTGTGGCCACTGGCAGGGATCGGGCTTTGGCTATTGTTCTACATGGCAGAGTGTGAGACGTTACAGATTGATGTTGGACACACTACTGTGGAGGTAGAAAGCAATGGCAATCGTTCGAAATATGACTTCAACGACATCATTTCCTGGCAGCCCCTGGTGCAGCAAACACCTCGCAGTCTGATCAAGTTCCTGTGGCTGGGATCAATGGTCGGAAGCGCTTCGAGTCGGATGCGATCCGCCGGACAGGCGATGATCCTCGGTGGAACGTCGGTTGGTGGATTGGGACTCAGTCTGAAAGACGGTTCCACGGTGTTTCTCTGGATCAATGACTACATGTGTGCGGGGGCCGAGAAGGCCGGGAAGAGTTTGGTTGCGGCACTGCAAAGGGCTGGCATTCCGAGCCAGAATGACGTGCGAATCGTGGAGGCTCTGGTTCCGCCGGACGGCGAAGGAGCGTCATTCCAATCCCGGCACAAAGTTCGCGATACCGCATTGCTGATTTGTGTGGCCACACCAATCATCATCGTTATCTCTGGCATCATCCTGATCGTGGGCCGTGCGATTTTGAGTACCGTCTTTGTTCACAGTGGGAGTTGAGACTATGCATTTACGGTTCCTCTCCGTACCACTGTGGCTGCTGGCGGCAATGACATCGGGAAGTGCAGTGGCTCAGGAGATTCTACTCGATCTGAAACTGACGCTGGACAACGATTTCAACTTCGCCTTTGACCCGAAATTTGAAACGGGACAGCCTCCGGAACAGTCGGGGGGCATTACAGTGCCCGGCGCTGGCCGGGCTCGTTTGGTCTACAGTGGTTCCCGGCTGCTGCACCCGAAAGACCATTCCGCCATAGAGTTCCAGTTTGACGGCAGCGATGATCAGTTTCTCCCAGGAACGCCTGTGGAGGCAGAGGATGCTGAAGTTTCTGATGAAAGTGAACGGTCAGAGCGTCCCGGCCAGCCATTTAGTCGAGTTTGGATCCAGGCGTTCGATGAAACACAGGCAGGGCTGAAGGTCACTTGCACATTGAAGCCGTATTCACCTCCAAATTCACGAACTGCAGACGGCGCCACGTATCCTCGCCAGGCCGCTCGCCTCTCCGTAGAGTGGATTGGCGCTGATCAGTCGGAGCTTGGTTTCGGTCCGATCCCTGAATCTCCGGTGCTTGCCGGCGCGGGTGCTGCACCGAACACGTCGCCATCGGGCGCTGATTCGGGAAAGGGTGATGTCACTGGAAGTGATCACAACCTGAACCCAGAGATTATGTCAAAGGGAAAGATGGTGCCCCCGGCGGATCCCTCATTTGATCCAGCCATCTACACGGCCCCCGGCGAACGCTATCGCATTCCTCTTCCTCCGGGCTGGACCATCCTAAGAGGGCAGCGCGGCAAAATTGCTGAAGCAAATTTCGACACTCTTCAGATTGAAGATGGCAGTGAAATGTTGATCTGTCGTCGTCAGACCGAACCGGCGAAGGACATGATGGACGCCCTTGAGGCATTTCAGAAACAGCAACTTCGTCTTACGGAGTCGCTCGAGCTGCGCGAGGTCTCGGCCACGGGATACTCGACCGAGAAAGCCACCTGGATGCAGATCAGCTATCACAATCCGGCAAGTGGTGCGTTTGAAGCGAAGTTTGCAACCGTCAAAAACAGTGAGCTTCTGCAGTTTGAGTTCCTGAGCGAAACATCCACGAAACCTGATTCCGGGCTGGCTCGAATGCAGGCCCTTCAGGCGTCAATCGAATTCAATGTGCAGGAAACTATGATACCAATATCACAGCCACCTGACGCAATACCATCCGGTGCGATGAGGCTCCTGAACCGCCTTGATGGACGCTCCCGGATGATTGGTGTTCGAACAGAGTCAGCCGGCCGACCGGCGGCACATCGTCTGGGGATTGAATCACCAACAGGCGCGGTGGTACTGCAGACCTTTGCTGGCCTACCAGCGGCGTCCGCCGGATTGCGCCCAGGAGATCTTGTGGTCCAGTTAGGGGAGTACACTGTTGAGAATCGTGAAGACTTCGAAACGGCCGTCTTTGTATCTCCGATCGGATCGCTGCAGGACATCACATTCGTCCGTGGTATGGAGCGCCAGACTCGAAAGATCCGAGTCGACGCTGCAAATTCAGATCAGGCGAAACTGAAAACCTATATCAGTCCCGATGGAACGTATCAGTTTATCTACTTCCCCACCTGGACGCTGCACCCCACAGCGCGGCGCGAGGAGCCTGCAGAACTTGTCTACAATTATCTGGAGTCAAGTGACGGCAGCTATAGCATCCGGCTCTATCACGACACAGTGGCCACGGAAACCCCGGTGAAAGCGTTGAGCAGTTATCTCCGGGATCATGAAGGAACATTTGAGCAGTCTCATTCCGGATGGCTCCAGTTGGGTGACATTCCAGCCATCTTCGTGTCGGGAGTGATGACGCAGGAAAGCCGGTCCACGGTCTACCGAGTTGCGTTCGTCGTTCAGAATCGGATGCATACGCTGCAGATCTCCAGCCCGCCACTGAACGATCCATCACAACTGCCATTTGTAGTGCAAGCAATCCTCGGGACGATCGAACAACGGCCACCTGAGCAGCTCATCGATTGAGATCCGTTGCAGCACAGTGATTCGTGTTTCTCTTTATGTTGATCGCACATTCGACTGTTTGAGGTTCCCCCATGCTCATCGACCGCGATCGTCAGACGTCGCTTTCTCGTTTCCCGATTCGGGGGTTAATGTTTCTTGCGGCCCTGTTCTGGTCCACAGTGGAGTTCCGGGGCGATGAAGTCCAGAAGCCCCTCAATCCTGCTGATCGGCGAGTCGGTGAACTGGAGCACCGTTTACCGCCAAAGGACGCTGTTCCGCCGGATGATCCCGAGGCTTCCAAACGGATCATCGAACGTGCAGCGGCGCTGGCCGACGACTCGCTCGACTGGCATAAGTTTTATCTGTCGGATCCCGGACCGTCTCTGGATCGCACAGCCGCCGCTGTTCTGCAGTTGGCTAAAGATCAGGAATATGGCCGCACTCAGGCGGTCGATGATCTGAAGAAGGGCGGGGAAGGAACCCGTCGCCTGATCAAGAATCTGGATGTGGGACGTCACCAACTGCTGAAAGTGCTTTATGCGCGGGCATTTGATATCGCCAACCAGAGGCTGCAGCAGGATGGACTCAGTCCTCTCCAGAAAGTGCAGGCGGTCAACGCCGGAGGAACAGGAGACTTCACGCGAGATCAGGACATAACGGTTTTTGCGGGCGACGAGGTGCGGGAAAAATACTTCTTCGACGCCGTACTCGCAGCCGCTGCGGATGATGCGATTGGGTTGACAGCGGTCAGGACGATCGGAGGTGTGGATTTTCCTCAGATCGAAGTCACTCTTTTTCGTGGTGAAGGCGACCTGCCTGACGCGAGGTTTGCGACTGACGTGGAAGAGTTTCATCTGAATTATCAGAAGGCAATCGCAAATCAGGCAGCGAATGCAGAAGCCTACAAAGGTGGTGGTGCTGACATCGAAGTCAAGGGGCGGAGAATACCGGGGAAGATGTACGTCCAGCAGTTTTCGATGAAGAACGGACGGCTCGAATACATTGCGGAAACGCCTCTGAATTTCCGTGAAGCTCGCAGCATTTTCGCGGGGACACCGCCGGAACGCTGGCAGCGTTTCGAGCGAGCCGCTCATATCTTCAGCGACTTTATTCAGGGGCGTCAGCATTCCCATGGTGATGACCTGACCAAAGGGCCACTTAAGTATGCAGGGCGTGCCATCGAACATCTTTGCGAACTGCACGGTATGAAACCGTGGCCCGAACTGAAATCCGAAGACCGTGTCGCGCTACTGCGAAGAGTCTGGCCGCATATCAGTCCGGACAGTGAACAGGGGAAACGTATTTTTGCCCAGGTCTCAGAAGCGCTGGATGCCGCTGTGGAAGTGAAGGTGAACAAGCGGATGCCGTCCGGACTTGAGGGCGAAGCCGCTGTGCGCACTCAGCAGATTGCACTCGGTTTCCTCCGCAATTCCACAGGAGCCACACTTTCGCGAATGGTCAGCGATTTGCTTTGTCCTCCGGCATTCGACTCAAAAACCATGAGACAACTGGCAGGGAGCCAGTGGGATACGATGACTCCCCGGCAGCGTTACGAGTTTACCCGGGATCGAAACGAAATCTTTCGAGCCGCGACCGGGCGTGCAAGCATGGAAAACCTGCTGACCGCGGTCAGCATGCTGCGGATGATGGATTTTGAAGGGATCCGTATTCTGGCAGACCGCCCCGGCGAACAACTGATGGCGAAAGCACTGCAGTCCGCAACTCTGAAACAGCGTCCAATTCTCGAACTCGCCTCCGAATACGCTGGTCTCTGGGCTCGACGCCAGCAGACCAGTGATCCCACCGTTCGAGCCGAATGTGATCGTCAGTTGAACACTGTCCGCAAGCGGCTGGTTGCCTTCTGTCCGAAGGTCGGCGGGGAAATGCCGGGTGAGAAGCTGCTTTTTGCAGCCGCAGAAGCAGGGCCCTTGCGAGTCCTCGCCGCAGAGCAGCGAGGACGACGCTGGCTCTCTGCTGAAGCACAGGACTCCCTGCGCACAATGAGACAGAACCTGCTCGCCGCATTCCCGAGTCATGCGGAGGAGTGGAAGGCATTTCGGGTAGAAGTCGATGCCATCGGGATGAAGACCTACCTTGGAAAACGCGTGCTGACAGAGTTCTATCAGTTGGACTCGCTGGCGGATGCCCTTACCCTCGTGGAGATGTATCAGGAAAACGCGGGATGGCAGAACATCGGAAAGTACATCGGAATCAATCTCGTCTCCCGCATTCATTGGGGGATTGGTCCTATGATTCAGGCAGTCGGTGTCTATGATGAAAATCCGGCAGTGGCCGAAGAGCGAGCGGCGGCACTCGGCAAGAACCTTGTCTTCATGACGCTTAGTCGTGTGGTCCCATGGGCCGCAACTGCCAAGGTTACGTTCGATGTGGTGCGCGGCACTGTCTCCGTGACGGTGGGATGGGCTGTCCGCGAAACCAATGCGGCAACGATTGACGCCGTCTACACTGGAGAAGCAGGGCGAACCAATGAAGCGGCCGCAGGAACTGTCCGTGGGCGACTTCGGGACTCAGGCGTCTGCGTACTTCCTGACCATCTGGTGCATCGACAATGGGACCCCAAATCCGGGCAGACCACAATTGCAGTGGATACGTCTGGAACGTATCTCCATTTTCTATCGGATTGGATGGGAGTTGATCCCGAGATCGTCCCTCGCGGCGTGGTGCCTGCTCCGGATCGCGCGCGGCTCGTTTCGGCTCACGATCGTCTGGTTCACGTAATCCTGGATCAGGCAGCGCAGTACGGACCCACCTGGGTTCAGAAGCCAGGCGAGGAATTCTTCCCGATTCGGATGTCAGAAAAAGTTGTGAGCGACGCGTTGACAGAGTTCAGTACCCGGTTACGCGACCGGGCGACTCCGATCGTTGACACTGTCCTTGCCGAGACCGCCACTCGCGGATATCGGTCGTTCATGGAGAAAGAGGGCACCGATGTCATTCGTGAAGGACTGCTGAATCGATTCTGTGCAGACCTGCTTGGGGGTATGCTGGAGACCTGGCAGGTCCGCATTACGACTCAGATACTCGCTGCTCGCGAGATTGAACGTGCCGCCACGGCCATGGATCTTCAGGCGATCGCCGAGGAAATGGTCAATCATTGGGAGCCGTCTAAGAATCGAATTCCACCTCTGGAAATTCGGATGACGTCAGCCGGCACAACAGAAGCCCCTGGCGAGCGTACCGAGACTCCCGACGCGGATCAATCACTTGACGCGGAGTTGCTTCCGCCAAAGTTCGAAATCGAAGCGCGCGCCGATGGTGTGCCTGTACATGGCGGCCTGGCAGTCAGCGGACTCGAAGGCGTCAGCGTTTCTTTTGTGCTGAAGGCTGTTGGGCAAACGGGCGACACCGAGCAACCAGTGCGTTTTGAGGTCATCCCTGGACGATTGAGAAGAATCGCGGGAGACAAGGAGAGCCCGGACAATAATGAACCACTGAAATCAGGTGACATCGCTGAAGATGTCATCACAATTCGAGCGATCGCAGCAGACGGTGATGGCCCGGTCCTCGCCACGCGGGAACTGTCTGTCCGGGTTCTGCTCGAAGATCCGTCTGTCCAAAAAATCCCCGTATTTCAACATGAGGTAAAAACCCCCGAAGGGATCGTGACCCAGCGGTTTGAGTACTTCAGACTCGTCGAAAACATTCCGGCGGATTGGCGTGCCGGCGCTTATGATGCAAAAGTTCCCTGGCAGGAGCAGGTTGTACTTCATGGAAAGTTCGAAACCTTCCTCGAAAACGGTCAACGCCAGTCTGCTGAACAATTCTATCATGGCAAAAGAAACGGCCGAAGTGAGTTCTTTTATCCATCAGGAACCGTGGAGAGAGTTACTGACTACGTCAACAATGAAAAACACGGAGAAGAATCTGGATACAATGAAGCCGGAACAAAGAACTACGGAATCCGGTATCAGAGGGGACAAGCCCTTGAGGCCGAACATAACTATTCAGAGGGTTTCTTCGGTAAAGGGAAAACTAAGCTCTCAGTAACATCCACGGACGCAACCTTCGAAATTGGTAGGCCAGGGGTGCGGGGAGAATTGGTGGCTTATGGTGAAAATGGCAGTGTGTTCGCCAAGGGTACTTTTCTTGCATTACCGCATGCTCTGCAAGACGTGGCATGGATTGCCGGGGGGCGACCATTCTACAAGAGGACGGGAACATGGGAGTACTTTTACGAAAACGGTAACCCATTCATGTTGATGACTTTCGACGAATCGGGAGTGCAAAACGGTGAATACAAACGCTGGCATGAAAACGGCCAGGTTTCTATTGCAGAGATTTATGTGAATGGGCAACGTCACGGAGAGAGCAGACACTTTGACCGGAATGGCCGCCCCACTTCGATCCGACATTACGACAATGGAAAGCAGGTCGGTCGGGCTGAAGAGTATCGATACAAAGACTCCGGAGAGCTTTGGGAAACAAGGTGGGAGATTTGGAAGAACGGCGAACGAGTGGAGAATGGAATCACCAGACATTAAAGATTGTCGCTGCGCACTGATCGGTCAATTCGTTCCGTGCCCACTTGGTGGTACCACGGCGTGCATCCTCGCCGTTAAGAAAAATTTGTTTCCCTGTCGAGGCCGATGTGGACAGTTACGAGTGCAGTATCGCGTTGAGGCGGCCGTTCACAGTTTTGGGCGACCGACGATCTCCCATCAGTTTGCGCGTATCCTTGCTCCGGCTCGAGCATGGTCACGCTTCGGCGCGATGTGACGATTCAGCTTCCTCGGGGTTGGGTCGTCTTCTGCAATCAGCCGCTGCAGAGAACTGGCGATGTGCTTGCAGGCCGCTTCTCCGAACTTCCGGCTGACGCGATTGCCATGACAACTCAGGCTGCTGTGAGTGATAGTTACGGCCTCGCGAGCGAAAGGCGCTTTTGGCTGTACCTGCTTACTGCGGTTCTGGGGCTGGCTTTCTGCTGGAAGAGGGGCCGCCACACGGGGCGGCAGCTGGCGAAATTGCCGAACGAATTTCCACCGCGGCGCTTCTTACCGACGTCGCTGTTTGCGGGAATGCTGGCTGGCCTCGCCACTTTTGGTACTGGCCTGCTGGCTGTCTTTGTTCCCGAGCTCCTGCTGCCTGCCAACCGGATTACTCATTGTGGATACGCAAAGATTTTCTACAATATCGGTGTATTCTTGCTGAACAGTTATGTCGTGCTCATTGGTTTCGGCGTGGCTCAGCCAACAGCCAAATGGTTCGGGCAAAGATTGCTTTTTAACGCAGCGGTCCCACTCTAATCCGGCGAAATGTTCTCTGCTCCTGAATGGCAGCATTTGGCAGTCGTTGAACAATCACTCTGGACAAGCCTTTGACTGGCCTTCGTCTCTGCGGAAATTGGAAACGAACCGCTTGAGCCAATCCACCGCCGTAATATAACGCGTTAACTCCCGCCGGTGAGATCGATGCGACATCCGCCCAGCCATTCGCCGCACCGGTCACATCGCCCGACACCGAAAAGAATCTTCATCTGCACGCGTCGGTGGTCACGACCGGACTGAGAAACGGGAACTAGCTTCACTGCGTAGGTCCGACACGCGAATGGCACGTAGATTTACGTAACCCTTTTCGCCAGTTGTTGTTTTAGCGTGGCTCGAGGTTTCCTGAGGAACGGGTACGTTTGTCGCGTCGTTTCTGTAAGCGAGGTTCGAAGCGGTCGGGCCGGTCTCCAACACGATGCTTGGCAATCGCATCAAGCAATTGTTCGTACAGACATGAAAGATCAGCGCCGCTTCGAGGGTTGTGATGTGCAATCAGCGGCTGAAATGCCTCCAATGTTTGAATCGTACCTTTGAAACTAATGGATCGTGGTTCGACGTCATGCCTTGTAGCGGCTTGTCGCGTTATTTCATGGCGGTTGATTTGCACAGGTCACATTTCGCCTGACTAAGTCGGGATCGCCGTGTCAAACAGCAATCCTTTTCCTAAACCATCTGGAGGTCAACTGAGCCACGCCGAAACCAATGAGCACCACATTGCTGCTCAGGTAAAGTACACCGAACAGGTAGAAAACCTTTCCGTATCCATAGTGAGTGATCTGGTTGGCAGGCAGCAGGAAATCAGGAACAAAGATAGCTAGTAAGCCAGTGGCAAAAGTGGCCAGGCCCGCCAGTACTCCCGCGAACAGCGACGTCGGCCAGACACGACGCGGTGGAGATTCGCTTGGCAGTTTCGCCAGCTCTCGTCCCGTGTGGCGGCCCCTCTTCCAGCAGAAGGCCAGGCCAAAAACTGCAGAGAGCAGGTACAGCCAAAAGAGCCCTTCGTTGGCGATGACGTAACTATCACTCACCGCAGCCTGAGTTGTCAGGGCAATCGCATCTGCAGGAAGCTCTGAAAAGCGGCCCGCCAGCACATCGCCAGTTCTCTGCAGCGGCAGATTGCAGGAGACACTCCAGTCCCGGGGAAGCTGAATCGTCACATCCATCCCGCCGAATCCTGACCACGCCCGAGCTGGCGCGAGGATGTATGCGAACTGATGATAGAGCGTCGGTTGCCCATAACTGTGAACGGCGGCCTCGGCCCGATACTGCACACGTAACTTGTGCGAGCCCTCCGGAATCACGACTGTCATCGCGTAAGGAATTGCAGGCTGGCTGCCATAACTCAGATACGAGACAGGCGGATCACCATGCAGGCCCGGAGTTTCTTTCGGTGGCTGCCACGACTCCGGGAGCGGCGTCTCCGGAGCCGGACGGCTCGGGAGCGGCTTTTCATTGAGAGAGACCGTCAACTGGCTGACCTCTGCGCTGCCCGAGGCAAACAGCAGGTTCAGGCTTTTTTCCGGCCCATGGTTTTCAAGCTGATATTCTGCAAAAACCATTGCCGGCTCGTTGTCGGCGAGCGGACGAAGGTCAATTTGCAGCACTTCCCAGCGGATCTCGATTTCCTGAATGCCGACAGGTTCAGCGACCACCTGACCTCCCGAGGATGGAGGCCCCACATTAGCCTGCACAAGACCGTGAAGCAGCGAAACGCCGAACGCCACCACAAGCCAAAACCATTTCTGCACTCGTTGACGCATCATTCATCTCGCAATTCAAAGTGAGTTTCTCGTCAAAGCTGGATTCGTCTGAGACCCGGCGGAGCACGTGCAGACTTCGTGCCAGGAATGTACTCGGCGATCCAGTCGACAACCTCCTCGGCAGAGAATTCAAAGTCCATTCAAACCCATGACCATTGCAAGACCTTTCATTCTGAACAACCAAAGCAGCCGCCATCGGAACATGGTTTGCCCCCACAGTAAGTGAGCAACGTGCGTTTGTCGTCCCGCATCTGTATAGACGGGCCGAGTACTGTGATTGAAGTCAGTCTATGAACTTCGGTTTTTCTTCGATCGTTCGCAATGCTTGCCGCTTCCTGATGTGCGGTTCTGGGGCAGTTGTACTCCAGAGTCGCACGCAGCAGCACACGCGATTGAGCGTCACGATTATTGGCAATGGAAGGTCCTGAAAAGTGGAATCGGGGTCGTGGCCACAACCCGTGTGTCGTCGAATTCGAATTGGGTTGGATGAACATCGCCCGAGACAAGCCGGAGACTGGACATGCAATGTGTCACTAAATTCCTGAAGGCAAGAGTGTTTCTGACACTTGCCTGTGCATTGACGGTTCTGCTGCCGGGGACCTGCATTGCAGAATCGACTGCCACGCGAATGCAGAAAGTCGTAGAAAAATTTGTGAACAGACCGGGAACGAGGTCGTCGGACTGGGGTCCTGGATTCGTGGGGGACAATACCGAGATGTACTTACGTTCGGCGACGTTGCGAAAGCATCCGACCATGACCTGCGACTGGTACTTCGGAACTGCTCAAGCGAGAACACCGCCGCTGTAAAATGGCTGGAAGGGCGTAAGGAATTTATTCGACTCGTGAATGCAGAATTCGGATCAGACGCCCGATTGGTCCTCGAGAAAACGAACCTTTACGCTCCGAACCAATTGATGACAGCTGTTCAAGATACTGAAGACGCGACTCGACTCTTTGTTCGCCATAATCAGGTGCCCAATCTTGGATACCAGGGGGATGTGACAGTAGACACTCCCAAGAAGTTTACAGAAGGACTCTACGGCGACGGCGCGGCAGCCTGGACGCAGGAATACGAGGCAGATTTCGGAACGCGATTTTACAAATCCGGAGACAGTGTTTTCTCGGGAAGCACAAAGGGACTGCATGCGGCCGAAGGAAAAAAGTTACTCAGTTCGACAGGTGCCGCGAATGTTTCTCGTCAATGGGTTGCGCATGCTGCGGAATGTATAGAGACCGGGGATGGTAAGTCGCTCGGTAAGTATTTAGAACGCATCGAGCGCGATCTTACCAGATCCAGGGGCTTTATCGGTGCCGCTGCCGACGAAACCTGGCAAACGGAAGTGCGAACACTGGCGACCCAGTTGAAGTCGAGTCCTTCTTCGTTGAGTGTGCTTGAACATCGAGTCGCACAGGTACTCCAGCGAGCGTCAGTCGAGTCTGAAATTCTTGCGCGAATTAAAGGCTCCACGCCGGCTCGACAAGCGGTCTTACGGGCGATTCTAAACTCCATTCAGCAGGGCGATGAACTTGGACGAAAGATCCTGGACGCAGCCGCGAAGGTGCCGGCCGCCACTATTTTCGAGGCACTGGGCTATGCCTTTGGAGCATACGAAGCAGGATCTGCATACAATGAAGGTGACTATACCGCTGCGTTAGCCGCCGCCGCTTTAACCATTGATCCGACGTTCATTGGCGTGCTCTTGCAAATTACCCACCTATCAATCGAATCTGCAAGAGACGCTGGAGCCTCACTTGTTGGCAACAGGCAAGACTGCGGCGATCTGATGGAAGGAATTTTTAACGGTGGGGTGATTGAAGTCGACGGAAAACGCTACACGCACGAACAACTGTTCGAGAGTTTGAAATCGGAAGAACAGCTCAGCAGTTTCGTCTTTTCGCGAGCGACTCAAGCCTCGATTCGACAACTGGGTGAGGCCGCCAATAAGACCGACGAGAGAACTGCTCAAGCCAAATTCGACAAATGCTACCCGGTCATATTGAACGTCTGGAAACTCCGTCGCGATCGACTCGAAGCCGAATACAATTCACTTTTTGACGAAGTGGTTGACACGCCTCCGATTCTCATCTACCGGCCGAAACCACTCAGGCTCGATTCCAGGACCAACAAAGCAATTGTCACGGTGTCGGTTAAAGAGCCGCAAGAAGTTTTGAGCAAGATACACCGAATGAAGATCATCGCCAATGAGCTCACTGGCGAATGGCCCAGCCTGACCTTGGTCTACCGGTGGTCGCCAGGCTACACATCACCCGACGGCAAGGAACAGAATACTTATGAGTACGACGCGCCGGGATTCTACAAAGTTGGGGTTACACGACAGGTTATCTCGGTCGCCAAAGGACGGAAGGCTTCGGTGAAGCTCGATAAGACTGATAAATCTTCTGAGGATATTGAGGTCGTCGTGGAAGGACGTGAAGCAGACGGGACGTATGAGGGCAAAATGCTTGTCACTTCGCTTCGATTCATCACCGAAGAAGGCGCAACTACAGCCAATTTATTAACTTCTCCGGTTGCCCCGATTCCATTCGAACTCGTCGTTAAAGGCGACTCATCGACGGTGAGTATTCTGTTTCCGGGTGACAAAATTCCGGTTGGAATCAAGGATGCCATCCTCAGCAACCAGTTCAGCGCTGTCAACAAAGCGCCGATACTCCGTGGCAAGTTTAGTACCTTAAACAGGGGAATTTTCATGGATAAAATTGAAAAAACTTATTTTCGAGAGGCTCCATCCGGCCAGGATGGACTTAAGAAGTATGAGGCGAGCATGAAGGGATACCTAATTGGGGCTGATTCCGCGAAAGGCGAATGGCAAGCCTATTTTGCATACAGAGGTAGTATGGAGGTACCTATTGACCAAGACGGCAACACTAAAATATCGACAGAAATGATGTCCATCCGCATGACTGGAAGTTGGAGAGCAAAGCTGAAAACAGACCCGCTTCAGCCGAAGCCCTTGAGCACCGGAAGTACTCTCAAGTCGAAAACGAAGAATCCTTCCAGTACCGGAACCGCTCCCAAGTCAGGAAAGAAATAGAGGGACATCGTCATGATCTCGTCCAGCAGGCAAATTCTGTTTCTCGTTGCCGGGTCGGCTATGATGCTTTCTTCGCAAGTTGGACTGGGCCAGGAACTGTTTCCCCTGGTCCCTTACTCAGGAATGCAACTGAGGTACACCATAGCAGGTGTTGACGTTACGGCCTCCTCAGACTCCGATAGAGTGACGCTCGTGCGAACCTTGAAAGGGGAGTCATTTGGCGAGGAGATCCGAATCCATGGCGAGTTTCTCTGTCGCTCCCCTGAAAAGACTGAGTTTCGAGTCGAGTTGTGGGTCGATGAACAAAAGCAGGAGATCAAGTTCTCCAGCGATGATGCAACCGTGAAACTTACTTCGCCGCAAGCCTTCGATCTAAAGATTCCAATTCCACGCGGCGCGAAGAAGGCGGG
This sequence comes from Planctomycetaceae bacterium, assembly GCA_044235005.1. Classification (GTDB taxonomy): domain Bacteria; phylum Planctomycetota; class Planctomycetia; order Planctomycetales; family Planctomycetaceae; genus SXXK01. The sequence goes on from JBIIIF010000096.1 coordinate 13,791, forward strand.
CCTTACGATCGCTGCGACAACCAAAACCATCGTGGGCCCGAGCGTGTTTACTGTGTTGGGCCAATTCGTCGTTGCCGATCCGGCACCTGCACAAGATCCTGATTCAAGCTCCTCGGTCCGTGTTGCTGTCGGGGAAGTTACGGAACAGCTTAGCGGCGAGGTCCAGACTCGAACCGATGACGGAGCAGGCTGGAGAATGCTTGTCGCTGGAGATTCGCTTTTCGTGGGCTCGAAGATTCGGACGGGGAGTGACAGCACTGTGATGGTCAAGATCACAAGAGACGATCGACTTTTTGTTGATCAGAACTCCGAGGTCATTTTTCGAGAAAACGGAGTCTTGCTTGTGCGAGGCGGTTTGAAGCTGAGTTGTTCTCCGGAGCAATCAGTCCGCCTGATTTGGACTGCTGATTACATTACCGAGTTCATCGGCCAGCACCTGGGACTCGATTACGTGGATTCGCGGACAACTGTCTCCAATATTGACGGCACCGCGACAATGACTTTGCAGGTTAGTGCAACAAAGGGAGTCAGAATTCAGTCTGCTATTCGAGCCGAAGGCGATGAACAAGGGCTCGACCATTTTGAAACGATCGATTTGGCTGAGGAGGATTCGAAATGGCAGCAATTGGGTCTGGACAACATCGCGACACCGACAATCGAAACGATCGCGACAGGCGAACCAGAGTCAGATGAGACAACAGAAATCGCCATGACAGCGCCGGCCGTTGAATTATTGACAGATACCGGGGAAGAGGATGCAGAGCCGATTCCGATCGAAATCCCTTCGGATCCGAACGCCAGAATTATCATGCTGGATTTTGCAGGGGGTTACACGCCGAAGCGGACGAGCAACGAGCCTGAGCTGATGATCTATGCAGATGGCCGAGCGGTCATCACGGATCCTTTCGGAAAACTACCGAAAGTGACGAACCGTTTGAGTGCTGACAACGTCAAAGCGTTCCTTGAATTTTTGGTCAACGAACATCATTTTTATGACCTGAGCACGCAAAGACTCGCAGATCTGATTGAACAGAAGCAGGCTGAGGGCGGCGTTCCGGAAATTACCGACATGCCGACCGCTATCATTCGGATCGGGATTCAGAACAAGACGTATGAAGTTCGTTGTCTCTCCCCCGACTACTTTGCTTCACAATTCCCTGAGGTTGAACCCTTCCAGGATTACGCAGCAATTCACAAGCGTCTCTCAACTTTCATCACCGCGACTCGGGCATGGGCCGACAAGCAGAAGCGATAGTCACGACACGGATTCCCAGAAGAGAGCCCAGATGCTTCGACCACTTGTATACACAAAACTCCCCTGTGAATAACCGTTCCACGTTAGAACCGCGGGTAAATTAAATCTGCCCGGATCACTTCGGTAACCAGGTAAACGGATCTTGGTTGACTGCGTCCGTTGTCACGTCCGATGTGGCGAACGGAGTTTCGCTTCGCTAATCCGGTCCGACACATTCGCGCGACCTCGGCTGATATGACCGGTGTGGTTTAAAGCAATCGCAGGAGTCATCTGCTCTGGATGTGTAGCGAACAAACAGGCTCTTGTTTTGGAATGGCTGATGGGCTGTCTTGGTTGAAATTGTGCAGACGAATCGAGAACCTCATTGCCTGCACAACTCATTCCACGTTTTTTCTATGTCTGCGAAGCCCATGAAATCTGACGAACACCCATTCGGCGCCCTGGCGCCAAGAGACGCGCAAAAGCGAGGACTCCACCGCACGATGACTCTGGGCGGAGAATACGCAACCCGCAACTACACGGTTAAACACCTGAAGGATTTGAAGGGCAAAACCATTCTCACCGAGACAATGCCCTTCACAACGAGGGAGGCAGTGGCCGCCGAAGAGGCGGGCATCGATACGCTGAAGGTCAAGTTTGATCCCGCGAATCCGGCGGACGCAATCGCAATGCGAAAAGCAGCCCCCCATACGTTCATGACGTTCTGCATCGGGCTGACAAAGATTGCGACTGCGGACGAAGCGGTCCGAGCCGGCTACATCGCGATGGAGGCTGGAGCCGATGGAATCATGTGCCAATGGGGACCAAAACTGATTCGGGCTGTTTCTGATGCTGGCATTCCCGTGGAAGCTCACGCCGGTCTGGTTCCTCGCCTGAGTACCTGGACGGGAGGCCTCAGGGCGGTCGGCAAAACCATTGAAGAAGCGATGTGGATCTTCGAACAGGTTAAGTCATTCGAAGAAGCAGGAGCATGGGCCGTTGAAGTTGAAGTTGTGCCAGCTCAGTTGCTTGCGGAAATCTCCAAACGCACTCGACTGGTCACCTCGTCGATTGGTGCAGGCAGCGGCGGCGACATTCAGTTCATGTTCGCCGAAGACATCCTCGGCTGTCATGCGCCTCCCTATCCTCGACACACAAAACAGTATCGAAATCTCTTCCAGATGGAGCAGGCGATCCAGGCAGAGCGAGTCAATGGTTTCCGGGACTATATTGACGATGTCAAAAGCGGCACGTTCCCAGGCCCACAACACATCGTCAACGCCCCGGAAGGACTGATCAATCAGTTCCTGTCCGCAGTGGATGGTAGCGGGGGCGAGTCACTTCAGAACGACGCGAAACACCAGAACAGTAAAAGCTGAGGGGCAACCCTGAGCGGACAAGATGATCATCGCGGCTGCCCAATCCGTCGTTGTCCACTGTGAGGCCGTTATCAGTGTCCTGCTTAATCATGACTGCAGGCGTCATCATCACTCGGTTTGGAGCGATTTACATCACGGAACAACAACACCGTTCGTTTGCTGTGGCCACCCGTACCACACCCTCTGGAGAACAGGCCAAACGCGGGTTGTTGACCAGCCGACTGCTTATACCCGAGATCTTTAAGCACTTTTTGCTGATGCCAAAAAAAGCCCGAAGGTTCGTTGTGAACCTTCGGGCTGAGAGATAAAGATCCCCGATGCTGCTGTTTCGTGTCTTTCGCTGAGGCGGGACGAAGATTTCAATCACCACCGAGCATTCATGCAACGAAACGAAATCGATTGAGCGGAACGTTGTCGCCGATCAGGTGTTCAACATGTTCTCCATCAACTGAATCGCGGCAGGACCAACGAGGACCACGAAGATCCCCGGGAAGATGAACAACACGAGCGGGAAAATCATCTTCACCGCAGACTGTTGAGCTTTCTCTTCGGCCAACTGACGACGTTTGATTCGCATGCTGTCGGATTGTACTCGCAGAGCCTGTGCGATGGACGAACCGAACCGGTCCGCCTGAATCAGAATCGCGACCAAAGCTCGCATGTCATCTACACCTGTGCGTACACCAAGGTCATGCAGAACTTCGCGACGTGGCTTGCCCATCTGCAGTTGCATGTTGGCTGTGGAAAGTTCGGAGCACACTTCAGGAGCACTGGGGGCCAGTTCTTCCGAGATTCGACGCATACCAGCATCAAGACCAAGGCCCGCTTCTACACAGACGACGAGCAGGTCGAGTGCATCAGGCAGTTGCAGAAAGATCTTCTGCTGTCGGCCCGATTTCATCAGCGTCAGCACGACTTCCGGAATATAGAAGCCCGCACCGCCACCGATAATCAGCGACATCATGGAGTCTTTGCCGAATCCGGCAGAGGCGAAACCATAGACGGCTCCAAACACGAGGCCGCCGATCAGACACATCAATTTGATGGCCAGAAAGTTACGAGTCGCATTAGGCTTGGAGAAGCCGGCATTCGCAAGACGCGTCTTAAGGTTGCTCTGCTCAAGTTCGCTCTTGGATTCCAGCGCTTTGGACATCGCCGGAGCGGCTTTTTCAATCATACTGCCCATCGCAGAATTTGATTGTCCGCCCTCACGCTTCTGTCGAGCAAATGGATCTCGCCACTCTTCCAGACGCTCGGAAGCTCGGGAAGTTTTTCGAGAGAACATGCTGACAACGCTCCACAGACCGGCTGTGATGGCAATGAAAGCTGCGATAGGGAGTATTGTGTTCGTGTCCATGACGTTGTCTCGCAAAGTCAGATAAATCCGGAAACGACTTGCGGTACTGCTGCAAGTCGATCATGGCTGTGAACTCGTTCACAGGACGTGTTCAGGGCGTCCTGTGATGCAAAGAACGAGGAGTTGCATACGCCCCGGAAAGGGCATTCTGCAATTTCTTCACAACCTGTACCCGATGTGTCAGACGCCTGACTGATCACACCTTAATATCCACAATCTTCTTGATCGCAATTGCACCCAGAACCTGAAGGAAGATGGCCACGCTGATCATTTGGCGGCCAATCTCACGGTTGAACAACAACATGACGTAATCAGGATTCAGATAGTACACGGTAAAGAAGAGTCCAATCGGAAGTGCCATCAGCACGATCCCGGAGATTCGGCCTTCACCAGTCAAGGCTTTCACCATGCCCAGAATCTTGAACCGCTCGCGAACGAGGTAACTGATCTTATTCAAAATCTCAGCAAGGTCCCCACCCGCCTGACGCTGAATGGCCACGGCAGTGACGAAGAACTGAAGGTCCATATTCGGAATTCGCACAAGCATATTTCGCAAAGCCTGCTCGATCGGAATCCCAAGGTTCTGTTCTTCATAGACGGTCCGGAACTCTGTGGAAATCGGAGCTGGCATTTCGCTGGCGACTACGTTCAGTCCGGACGCCAGACTGTGCCCGGATTTCAGAGCTCGTGACATCAGATCAAGCGCATCAGACAACTGCTTTTCAAACTTCGCGAAGCGTGATCTGCGACGCCACCACAACCAGATCCATGGCATGCCAAACCCCATCATGCCGCCCACCGGTATCAATGGCAGCGGTGCTCGACCTATCGTCGTCAGCATTGCCCCCAGAGCTGCCGTGCCGGCACATAATATCAGGAATTGCTCAATCTTGATCGGAGAATCTGCCTGACGAAAAAAGAGCGGCAGCTTCCCGAACTTCTGAATCATGCCGCCAACAATGCCCTGAGCCGTGGAAAGTCCATCGCGCATCAGGGCTTCGGTGATTTCCGATTTTGAAGGCTGAGCAGCCCCTGTAAACGCCGCGAGCCGCGCCTCCAATGTGGAATCAGACTTGCCCTGCAAAGCAAATCCAACCCCGAACACCAGCGCGATCACGCCGATAAACGCCGAGATCATGATAAGCAGGTTTGGATCCATGGAAGAGGTCCGTTAAGAGTCACAAGTGGAGCAGAAACAGATCAGCAGAAACCGTTTGAACAGAATGTGAGGGATGGCCTGCAATTAACACATTCAGGAGCCATCACGACGACTTATGGTGATCGCATTACGCGCGCTGCAAACAGGCCGTTTGGCAGACGAACACCACCAGCTTCCAGTTGCTCGATGCATTTCGGACGAACTCCAGTCGACTCGAAGTGCCCGAAGGCCTTTCCATTTTCGCCGATGCCGTCCTGAATAAACTTGAAGATGTCCTGCATCACAATCGTCTCACCTTCCATACCGACGATCTCAGTGATGTACGTCACTTTTCGCGGCCCGCCCTGAAGTCGATTCGCCTGAATGATCAGATGCACTGCCGACGCAATTTGTTTTCGGATTGCGGACATTGGCAGTTCGCAACCACTCATGTTGACCAGCGTTTCAATTCGGGAGATCGCATCACGAGGATTATTGGAGTGCACCGTTGTCAAAGATCCATCATGCCCCGTATTCATGGCTTGCAGCATGTCCAGCGCCTCGCCACCACGACATTCGCCGATGATGATCCGATCCGGACGCATTCGCAGAGCGTTCTTCACAAGGTCTGTCGCCGTGACTTTCCCTTTTCCTTCGATGTTCGGCGGGCGAGTTTCCAGCCGCAGCACGTGTTCCTGCTGCAGTTGAATTTCCGCCGCGTCTTCAATAGTAATAATTCGATTTTCGTTGGAGATGAAGCTGGAAAGAGTGTTCAGCAGCGTCGTCTTTCCAGAACCGGTGCCTCCGCTGATGATGATGTTCAGACGAGCCTTCATAGCTCCTTCAAGAAACATCACCATTTCCGGTGTGAATGCTCCAAACTTCAACAGGTCTTCCAGAGTCAGCGGGTTCGAACCGAAACGACGAATAGTCAACGACGGTCCATCAAGTGCCAGTGGTGGAATGATCGCGTTCAATCGTGAACCGTCCGGCAAACGGGCGTCAACCATTGGTGACGTTTCGTCAACGCGTCGACCCACGCGAGAAACGATGCGGTCCAGAATCTGTAACAGATGATCGTTGTCTCGAAACGTGACGTCAGACTTCACGATGCGTCCGTTCTTTTCGAGAAACACGTTCTTCGGACCGTTGATCATGATGTCCGCAACGCCCTCTTCCTTGAGCAGCAGTTCCAGCGGTCCGAAACCAAATGCTTCATCAAGAACTTCTTCGACAAGACGTTCGCGTTCCGATCGGTTCAGCAGCGGGTTTTCGGTATCGCAGAGATGCTCCACGACAACGCGAATTTCACGCCGCAGGGAATCTCCTTCGAGTTCTGACAGCCGTGTCAGGTCAAGTTTCTCCACGAGTTTCCCGTGGATGTGTGACTTCAGCGCTTCAAAGTCGTTGGATGTCTGGCGAGAAGGCTTGAGAGGGGCAATCATTGAAATTCACTCCGGAATCACTATTCACATTCTCTCGGACGATCGGGCTGATGAAATACGGACCCTATGTCCGACTTTGGTCCTCTATGGACAATAGGTCACGATTGCCGGTCGTGCAGGAACGATCAGTCCGGAATGTTGCACAGTTTCCACAAATGCAGCCGAACATCGCCGTATCAACGTGGCGATTGAATGGATTATGCGGCTCGTGCTGCGAAGCAGGGGAGAGGAGGAGAGGAGGATTTTGCGACTTCCAGCAGATTAAGAACTGAAGATCGTCAACGAGCTTTAAGCCAATCCGCCATGCGACGCCCGGTCATCGATAAGGGAAGCTCAGGCAGTTCGTCAAGCGAAAACCATTGAACTCCATCAATCGATTTGACGCGAGCCATGCGGGCTGAACATGCAAAAATTATCAACTGCACTTTATAGCGAGTCACCGAGTAACTGAACTCCGTTGACGCCACAATTGGCCCCGGCTTCAGGCCGATTTGAGACTGAGTTTTCTGGACAGCAAACTGGGGTAACTCCAGACCTTCCGGACTGAACAGCGATTTCGATCGGCCGCGTTTCTGCACTAGCGGAAGAGCAGAGGACTCTTCGGCGGATATCTCGAATCGAACGAAGTCCCACATTCCGGCCCAGCGCTCACTTTCCGTTCGCCGCCGCAACAGAAACTGTTCCCGATGCATCAGGACAACCGCGAGCTCCGTAATCGCCGTGATGGCAACGGCCGGCTTTCGGACCGGAACTTCTTTCTGTAGTCCGTTTCGAAACGCACCGCAGTATTTTTGTAACGGGCATGACTCACAATCCGGATCCACTGGCCGACACAGTTTAGAACCAATGTCCATCAGCGCCTGATTGAAGTCTCCCGCGCGTTTGTCGGGGACTAGCTCTTCCGCAAATTGCCAGAGAAGTTTGTGACTGGCCGAAGCTCGCACATCATCTCGCAATGCCAACAGCCGGGCATAGAGTCGCTCCGTGTTGGCTTCCACGATCGCGGCCGGCTGATCGAATGCAAACGAGGAGATAGCGCCAGCGGTATAACGACCGATGCCGGGCAAAGTTTGCAAGGCTTCAACTTCGGATGGGAACTGACCAGCGTGCTCACTCACGATAGCCCGTGATGCTCGATGTAAGTTGCGAGCTCGGCTGTAGTACCCCAGCCCTTCCCAAAGCCGAAGCACTTCATCCACATCAGCCTCAGCCAGAGACTGAACATCCGGAAAGCGAGCTGTGAAGCGTTCAAAGTACGGGACGACGGCTGCTACCGTCGTCTGTTGCAGCATGACTTCGCTCAGCCAGATACGATAGGCATCCGCAGACTCACGCCACGGCAGCTTTCTCCCGTGCTGATCGTACCACTTCAACACGGCTCCTCTGAAACGGCGTTTGTCTGCAGCTTCCATGTCTTGAGACCTGACCTACAACGGCACGACAGCTCCGG
>JBIIIF010000337.1:0-6577 GCA_044235005.1 Planctomycetaceae bacterium
AGGAATGACTCAAATTGAGCCACTCCTTCTGCGGTAAGACGTCGGGCCAGCATGAGCTTCTCAGATCAGAGCCACAGCCATTTCTGGGCGGTGTCGACAACGTCACCAAAGCACCAGTAGAACAGAGTACTCTGCCCACAGTAAATCTTCACCGTCACTTCCGCACCAATACGCTTTTCCGGAAGTGTCTGACCTTCGTTGGCTACGGCCGTGAGTTCAAATACCGTTCCAAGCTCCGTGTCAGTGGTTGATCGAGTCGCAACTCTCTTCAGATGACATTCAAACTTAGCGTCTGGCTGAGTCGCCATCGTAAAGCGTCCTGGCAATTCAACGGATTCATTCTTTGCCGCCGCTTCTCGCTGAGCCCGCAAAATGTGCCCCATGCGTTTCTCTTGTAGCAGAATCTCCATATGCCACGCACCATTGTCATTCATAATGTCAAATAGATGATCTCCCTGTCGCACCGGTCGATCCTCCAGCAGTTGCCGAAGCTGGAAATTCGGAATGTGGCCATCGGCCTGAGCACGAATGGTGAGTTTTTCTTCTTTGCGAGTTTCAAGATTGAGCACTTGCTGTCGAGCGATCTCAAGATCTCCTTCGATCCCTCGCTGTTCAACTCGCATCCGTTCAATATTGGCCAGGCTTTGGGGTTTCTCTTCATCCGACAGCTTGGGAATATTCAGTTCTGACTGCACGATCTCGGCACGCTTGCCAATCACGAGCTGCTCATACTTCCGAACCGACGCTTTGGCTTCTTCGATTTGCCCTTCAAGCTCGTCATTCTCCAGCACAACCAGGATCTGACCCTTTTTGACTTCTTCGTCGCCGTTAACCTTCAGTCCTTCGCGAGTAATCACACCATCCCAGGTGGCGAAGACCGCATGCTGTTCAACCGGCATCAGCTTGCCTTCAGCCGTCACCGGATAATCCAGCTTAATGAATGTCAGAGCAGCCGACGCCACGGCGATCACCGCAAGGACGGCCGTTGTGATCATGAGCTTTCGCCCCTTGAACCACTCCAACACGGTCCCCATCATTTTCCAGACGCTCAGCCCGAAGATTCGTCCGTGCTGGCGAGCATTCCACAAGGCCGCTCCGACGTGATCCGCGATCAATTCGGCTCGTTGTTCCAGTTGCGGCAGCGGTTCGGATTCGGCAATTTGCTCGATCACGATACAGCCAGTGGCCTTGACGCGTTTCTTCTTGCGATCCCGATCCGCTTCCTCGCCCTGCTTCCGCACCATTTCTTCGGTTTCGAAAGTCGGCACCATCATCACCATACGTGAGCCGCTTTCCTGAACGAAAGCCGCCAGCGGTTCTTCAATCTGCGGAGCAAGTCCTTCCACTTTTCCGGTGTATGTCAGCGTTTCTCCCATTTCGATGACGCGAGTCGCCAGCTTGTTCATCGCCGCAATCAGATTCGCGCGAGGATTCACACTGCTCTGACCGCTGACCGCGCGAACTCTCACGCTGCGGCCTTTGCGAGTCACCACGCTGACACGGTCGGCCCCCAGCAATGAGCGAGCATCACTGGCAGCCGCGTCGGCGACTTCCTGTTCAACAAGCGATCGCTGAAGACGCAAAGAGAATTGTTCAAAGTCGGTCCAGAACTGATTCTTCAGGTCGGCCTGATCGCCAGGATTGCGACGCTTGCCTTCGATAAATCGAGACCCATAGCCACACATCTGTTCCAGAAACTGCATGTAGCCGGATTGAGCTTTAATCGGCACATCAGGCCGCTGAAACAGCTCGACAACCCCGACGCACTTCTTTTCTTTGTGCAGAGCCGACAGCACCAGAACATGCTCCGTCGGAAGTTGGGCTTCCCCACCATGCGTCAGCGTGCGAGCTTCCCCGGTCTGCAAAACGTCGACGATCAGCTTTTCGTTCATCGCCAGCGCGCCGGGACGCTCGCGAAGTCCGGTTTGTTCCAAATTCACCTGCGCGACGAGGCCAAGTCGATTCGACTCATCAACCAGCCAGACAGCTCCCGCACGAGCACCGATGGCGGTCACAACGCGGACCAGAAACTCCTGAAAGAACAGCGGCGGAGCCAGATCCTGACCAGACATCTGCTCAATCTCGCGAGCAAGCTGCATCACCCGCTCACGGACTTTTTTCAGATTTTCGTCGGAAGGGACGGGCTCAGTCATAAGATTTCCGATGCACTCAGGGTGCCAAATTCGTCAGGATTCTGATTCGGGCGTGCGTATTAGACACGTTGCCTGCCCGCATACAGTGGACAATGTACGTAAATCCAGGGACATTTCAGCGCTCTGGTGACGCAAAAATGTGGTAACTCCAACACGCTTTGCCTGAATCGCCGATTCCCCGGAATTGTTTACGTATCCGGAAAGGCGGTCAAGACCGGCCTGGATTCCTCTGCAAACTTGGCGGAGGCAATTTCTCCCGAGGGGAACATGCGTGAGATGGGCAAATTTCCGACCATTGGGCCATTATGCACTTGAGGCCTGAGTTGGGCCGCTATCATTGAAGTCTCAAACCGACTGCGGAAAATACTTGAGTCGTCTTCGATTTCGCTTCCCGCACGTGTTGGTAATCAGTCAATCTGCACGAAGAACGCGGTTCCTGAAAGGCAGCCCGCTTCATCCTGCGGAGAAATTCATTACTTATGGAGCCCGAGATGAGTCAGGACTTCCGAGCTTTTCTGCAGCAGATGCAGGGATGTGCCGTTTCCGTCGTGACCTGGGATCACGCACGACTGCTCGGAACGCTGGCGGCCGTCGCGGACGATTGTATTCGCATGACGGGTGTTGTTCTGCAGGATTCTCACGAAGCCGGTGGCTGGTCGGATCGCCTGCTGATTGAAGACATGCTGGAGGATCGCGGCAATCAATGGCCCGAGATTATTATTCAACGCAATCTGATCAGCACCGTGACCATGGTGAGCGATGCGATGCGTCCAGATCCGGTCCCACAACTCGATCATCAGGATTCTTCGGAGAGCTCAGACAAATCTCCGGCAGCGACGAATCAGGAACTGGACACTGTCGTTCAACATGCCACAGGCTACTCTGAGAGCGTTCGCCTGGAACTCGGTCTATCCGTCGCGGACGCTCTCCAGATGGCCAACGAGCGGCTAGCGAACTTTCGAATCAAAGATCGAATCACAGCAACGCGAGTTGATCTGGAGAAGACACTCGGCTTCCAGCTCCAGCCGTTCCGCATTGTGTCCAGTTCCACTGTCCCTGCGGACCTGTTTCGAGTCCTGATTCATGGTGTTGAAGTTGGTCGGGGGACCATCATCCCCGGAAAACTTCTCGCACTGGTCCCGGAGAAAGGCACGATACCGCCGGGAGGCATCGAAACCACCGAACCCGTCTATGGTTTGCCCTCAACGTGGATTGAGCCTGTTCAGCGTCAACAGGCTGAGGAGATGGGGGCGACCGTGGTGGATGCAATGAGCGTCATCGCGACAATGCTGAGTCATCACGTCAAACGACATGCAAAAGACCTCCTGACCTACGAAGCCGTTTCAGTGGCCGTTGATGAATTGCGAGAATCCCACCCCATCACGCTGGCGAATCTGATTCCTCACCCGGTTTCATTACAGAGCCTGTTTGAAGTCCTGAGAGGACTTGTCGGGGAAGGTGTTGTGATCCGACATATTCTCCCGATACTCGAATCCATGGGGAGGCACATCGAGCACAGTGAATCCATGCCACTGTTGGTTTCACGGGTACGCAGTGATATCCCACTGATCATTTGCGGTCCGCATCTGGACGACAATGGACGCCTGCCCGTTATTGTCGTTGAACAGGACGTGGTTCAGGAGGCTCTTTCTGATCATCCAAAACTCACAAATTCCGGCTCAAACCCTCTGACAGTATTTCTGGACGAGGTCCGCAAGCTGAAAAAGCCGTCAGATTCATCTCGGCCATCGATCCTGTTGGTTCCTTCTTCAACACGCGAACGCGTCTGGGCTCATTGCCGTTCTGCGATCGATAATCTCGTGGTTCTCAGTCCATCCGAAATTCCCTCCCATTTGAAACTGGAAGTGCTGGGAATCATCGGCCCCGAAATCCTCGACATCCTGCCGCCGCAGTTCGAAGAGTCGCCGGAAACAATGACTGAACTCCTGCAGCGAAAGCCCCGGTGAATAATCATGGGAGATACGAGCTTAACGCAGGAATTGAAGTTGTTTGAGAGACAATACACCAGCGGAATCTCGCACCTGTTCCATTCGCTCGTCATCCAGCAATTCTTTCAGTTGTCGCAGGGATCGGGTCAGCATCACTCGAATCGCACTATCTGATGTGCCGGGCTTGTCGGCGATTTCTTTGGACGGCAGATTCTCCCCATATCAGGCAATAGGTCATTGCGTCCTGAACCACATCGTCCGATTCAGCACTGCGTTTGAGCAGATCACTTATCTTCCGAGACGCTTTGGCCAGCAACTGTCCTCGATATCGCTCCATCAGTTCCGCCATGGCATTCTGATCACCGGTGCAAATCCTGCGAATCAGATCACGTAGCCCGCAGACAGTGAGTTCGTGCCCCCCAGCCCCACGGCACTACCAACATCGACTATACCAGCCAACTCTTCCCGTTCCGAAACGGTCAGGACTTGATTCATCATTGGAATCAACTTCAGGACGGTGTGCTTCGGAGGGCCACATTTGACAATCACAATCGGCGTCTCCGAAGCATCATTCCGGACACACTGGAGTCGGGGGCTTCGTGCAGCGACGCGAAAACTGCGGAAGTCTGTCGCCGCCTGCACAATGAATGTTACTGCCTGTTTGTCTTCCTGCATCATGCCGCCGTGTCCCCGACCGACAATGTGGCTGAACGAGGCCTGCGGAAATCGGTCATCTTTCGCAAGCTGAGCTTTGGTACTGACGCCGCCTCAGGCAGCCAGAACATGAGTGTGATTCTTTCTATCGTCAAAACCTGCCGACGACTCAGCGGACACTGTCTGACATTCATCAAAGACGGGGGCCACGTTTTCTTTCGCCAGTCGCCCGCCCCCAGCCCCATCCTCGTGCAATAGATGGCGGTGAAAGGTTACTCTGGAGATTCACGCTGACTTTGCAGGAATGTCTGGTATTGCAGGCATGTTACGGTCGTAGGAAACAAAGGAATCCGGCAACGATCAATTCTGGCTCGGCGAGGAACGCCATGGCGATTTTCCGCAGAGTGGCACCTGCTGCTGGCCCGGCCTTTAAAGCCGGAATCACTTGCGGCTCTAAATCAAGCCATGCAACGGACCGCCCGGAGCTCCCAACTTGTCGACTCGCCGAGTAATCTCTGGATCCGTCTCCAAAGGCGGAGCCATATGCGGTTTCACTCGAGCGTCAATCACCAGTGAACTGCGGCAACCCCAGTGCTTCGCTTCGGTGAATGAGTGAACGCCATAGATATCTGACGCTGGATTGCTGCGAGTAAACGTCATCCACAGGAAATTATTGAGCGTCTTCGCACAGAACTCACTGTCGTCCACGATGACGATCAGAGGCCAGCCATCAAGAGTTGAAACATTGGCTTCGGTGAGTTCTCTGCAGAACCGTTCAACATGGCCATCATCTTCGTAAGGCATCCCGACATGTTTTGGTCCCTGAATCGCCATGATCCCCGGCAAACAGACATGTGGCTTCGAAAACCCATCCGGCAATCTCAGCTCTGAAGAAATGTTTGTCGCCAGAGTTCGTTTTGCATTCCCTGCGGCCGCGATAACAAGTTTCGAACCCGCATTAAATCCGCTGCCGGTATAGTCCAGCGTATCGATGGTTGTGCGAGTCTGAAAATGCAGATCCCGAGTCCAGTCGACTCGCTGCAGAAGATGCTGCAGGAAATCTCCGATATCGTGAATGTCCAGCTTCGGATTGTCTTCTTTCGCGACGATCAGCAGATACTTGGCAAGCGAAAGTTGTCCTTGTCCCAGAATGGCATTCGCATTCGTCAGCAGTTCCTGAGGCTGTCGCTCTGAAGCATAGGGCACGTATCGTTCGCTGCCGATCGCCAGCAGCAATGGATGAACTCCAGCAGCGTCGACGGCATGCACCGCGTGAACTCCTGGAAGTACTGCGGGAATCGCAGGTCCCGTCAGATCATGAATCAATGCTCCAAAGATCGTGTCTTCCTGGGGCGGCCGACCAACCACTGTAAATAGCCAGATGGCATCTTTGCGATGATAAACCGCATCCACATTCACGACAGGAAAATCGTGCGTCAGACTGTAATAGCCCAGATGATCACCAAACGGTCCCTCGGGCAATCGTCGATCCGGATCGATCGTGCCACTGATGCAAAAGTCTGCTTCTGCGCAGATCAACGGATTGGCCCCCTGACGAACCATTCGCACAGCATGACGTGACAACGCGCCAGCGAAAGCCACTTCAGGGATTCCATCCGGCAATGGCATCACCGCCGCGACAGCCATTGAAGGCGGGCCACCGACGAAGATGTTGACTCGCAGTGGCTTCCCTTTGGCAATTGCCGCCGCATGATGAAACCCGATGCTGCGATGAATCTGATAATGCAGTCCAACCTCTTTGTTCGGTTGATATTCGTTGCCACTGATCTGAACTCGATACATACCCAGGTTGGAATGGAT
>JBIIIF010000338.1:0-6571 GCA_044235005.1 Planctomycetaceae bacterium
ATCCTCAGAAGTACCAAACCGCACTGATCGTGGTCGATCTGCAAAACGATTTTGTTGACGGTGGTGCGTTGGCAGTACCTGGAGGAATCGAAGTCATCGACGTTGCCAATCGGCTGATTCCGGCTTTTAGGCTGGTGATTGCGACACAGGACTGGCATCCGGCCGATCATCTGAGTTTCGCCAGTCAGCACCCCGGATTGCCCATTGGGGCCGTATTCGATTTAGACGGACTTTCTCAGGTTGCATGGCCGGACCATTGTGTTCAGGGGACACCCGGAGCTGCGTTTGTCGGATCATTGAATTGTGATGGGATTCATCATGTGGTTCGAAAAGGAACCGACCGGGGCATCGACAGTTACAGCGGCTTTTTCGACAACGGACATCGCCGATCCACAGGGCTCAGTGAGTACCTGCGTGAGCAGAACATTCAGCAGGTGGTGATTCTGGGGTTGGCGACGGACTACTGTGTTCGCTTGACCGCGTTGGATGCCGTGAAACAAGGCTTCCGGACGTTATTGATCAAAGATGGCTGCCGCGGCGTGGAGTTGCATCCAGGAGATATTGCCATGGCGATGACGGAGATGAAATGCGCTGGGGTGGAGTTGGTTCAAAGTGAAGAGTATCTGGCTGCAATCGGCAGCGCCCACGCGTGACTGCGATCGGGAAGCGAGGACAAACCAAGATGACAATGGATGAAAAATCAGTCCGTCGAATCAGCAAGTTTCTGAGTCTGGTTCTGCGACATCAGCCGGACAAGATCGGAATTCAACTCGACGCCGCCGGGTGGGTTGAAGTCGAAGTGCTGCTGGAGGCGTTGCGGCGAAGTGGTCAGAAGATTTCGTGTGACATGCTGGAGCACGTTGTAAGAACAAACGACAAGCAACGTTTTACGATCGATGAATCCGGTCAGCGAATTCGAGCGACCCAGGGGCATTCGGTTGAAGTGGCACTCGGCTACGAACCGGCTGATCCGCCAGCCATTCTGATCCACGGTACGCCCGAAACAGTCGTGTCTGCGATTCGTGAAACTGGACTTCAGAAAATGAAGCGTCATCACGTGCATCTGCATTGTGACAGTAGTACCGCCTCCGCCGTCGGTGCTCGCCGAGGACAGCCAGTGCTATTAAAAGTCAAAGCGCAGGAGATGGTTAAAGAGGGCTTTGTGTTTTACGTGACAGCCAATCAGGTCTGGCTCACGGACCATGTGCCGCCGAGGTTTATTGAATTCCCCGACGGCGATGACAAACCCAGGGGCTGAAACGTCGGTGTCATCTTCCAGTAGAGTTGCTAAACCGTTTCTCTTTGAGTTCTGAATCACAAACCGCAGAGAATTCCAATGTCCAGTCGTTCAAAACGTGCGCAGATCGCTGCCGAAACAGTCCAGCTTGTGAAGAACGGCTGGTACATGCACCCTGTTGTGGGCCACGTCGATTTCTCTCAATCGGTCAGCGATGCCGTTCGCAACACACGCCATTTCGCGCCGGAAGACTTTGAGACGTTGTTCAGAGAGCGTGATGCCATCGTGGCGAAGGAATCTCGCTCAAATTCGTCTCACACCATCGTTGCCAACATGACAACACTGGAGGCGGCCAGAACACTGTTGGCCGAAGATTCTTCACCTGTGCTGGCGCTGAATTTCGCATCGGCAAAGAATCCCGGTGGTGGATTTCTCGGGGGAAGTCAGGCTCAGGAAGAGAGTCTTGCGCGGGCTTCGGCGATGTACGAATGCATCAACGGAGTTCGAGGCTTCTACGACACCAATCGTACTTGTGAAAGCTGTCTTTACACGCATCACATGATCTATTCACCATCAGTGCCAGTCTTCCGTGATGACAACGACGAGTTACTTCCCGGCCCGTATCAGGTGTCGATACTGACATCGCCGGCTGTGAATCGTGGGGCTCTTCAGAACAATGAACCGGACCGCCTTGCCGAGATTGCTCCGACCATGCTGGACCGCATCGATCGGCTTCTGGCGATTGCAGTCGTCCACGGCTACCGACGTCTGATTCTCGGAGCATGGGGTTGCGGCGTATTCAAAAACGATCCTGCCGAGGTCGCCGCGTGGTTTGCGGAAAATCTCAATGGCCATTGTTACGGCCATATGTTTGAAACCGTCATGTTTGCTGTTCTTGATCAGACAAAAAACGGAGACGTGATTGCTCCGTTCCATCGCGAGTTTCCTGAGAGAGCAATGAAAGCTGAAACGACCGAGAAGACAGGAGGACGAGGGTGTTGAGAACCTCCTTCGACGTCACCACGCCATCCAATTTTGCTCGGGGATCTCAAATGAATTCGGCTTCGATGGTTATGTCATCATCCGGTCATCGGGAAGGGCATGAAACGTTTCTCTGGCCGCCTGGGAAGCCAGCAGTTCCCGACTGGAACGCAGGTCGCTGAGAACTCGGGGCAGATAAAGCGTTTGCGTAATCAGAGGCTCGTCGGGCATAAAGCCGGGCAGGGCCTCGGCGTATTGAGAAAGATCCTGAGGCGAGATCGCCCAGCCCTCAACGGTCGCCCAGCCAAAGACGATGGTGACATTTCGTCCTTCGCGATGCACATGCAGCCAACGCGTGTACTCGTCGGAAAAGTCGAATGGCAGGAACAGTGTCTGCCCGTCGCCGAGTGCTGTCAGCAGGCGAATCCATTCGGTCACAAGCTGCATCGTTCCGGTAGCTGGACGAAATTCGTGGTTTTCGCTGTTCGGCTGCAGGCCAAGATAATAGCTTTCCCCCGCGCGGGATTCGGAACCGACCTGAACGGTAATCTGATTGTCCGCATTTAAACTGACTGTTACGTTCCGCATTGAAATATCCGATTTGTTCCGCGGCGGCTGGAAGCAGTCGCCATCGGATTGCCGTTAAACGAAAAATAAACAAGAACTGATCAGGGAACCCACATGGTACGCGTTTTGTGCACGGCGTTGAATGGAGAGAGCGGCCCCCACTTTCAGATGTTGGCAGATGCCGGCCACGAATGTCACGTTCCGGACCGATCTCGTGATCTTTGGAACAATGAAGTCCTGATCGACACGCTCAAGGGCTATGACGCCGTGATCGCCGGGTCCGAACCGTATCCTCCCAACGTCATCGCCGCAATTCCTCACGTGCGAGTCCTGGCTCGAGCCGGCGTCGGTTTTGATGCGATTAATCTCAAGGCCTGTGACGAAGCCGGCATTGTGGTCGCGACGACA
Organism: Planctomycetaceae bacterium; assembly: GCA_044235005.1. GTDB lineage: Bacteria > Planctomycetota > Planctomycetia > Planctomycetales > Planctomycetaceae > SXXK01. Next base: position 3,194 of record JBIIIF010000338.1, read on the forward strand.
CCCGGTTGTAACCATCATTCTGTGGCTGAGCATGCCATTGCCATGCTGATGGCGCTGGGACGAGGATTTCCGGCACTCGATCAGGAAGTGCGACGCGGTGAATGGAAGCGAATTCCGTATCCACGAATCTCGGAGTGCACCGTGGGACTCGTTGGGCTCGGCCGCATCGGTCAGGCCACCGCAACTCGCGCGATCGGGCTGGGAATGAAAGTCCTCAGCTATGATCCTTACGCGCCGGCTGACTTTGTGAAGAAGCATGGAATCACCATGGTTTCGCTCGAAGATCTGTTCCGGCAGTCGGATTTTATCTCGCTGCATTCTCCGGCCACTCCGGAGACGAAACACATGATCAACGAGAAGTCGATTGCTCTGATGAAGCCATCGGTTGTGATCATCAACACGGCGCGTGGTCCGCTGATTGACGAGCCGGCACTCATCAAGGCATTGCAGACAGGACGAGTCCGTGCGGCTGGTCTGGATGTGTTTGAAACAGAACCACTGCCGCTGGCCAGTCCATTGATTGGTATGTCGAATGTGTTGCTGGCTGGGCACGTGGCCGGGCTCGACAACGAGTCACACGACGCGACCTGGGCGCTGGGTGCCGAGATTATTCTTAAGCTGCATCGCGGCGAGTGGCCAGCCGACTGTATTCAGAATCTGAAGGGCAAAACCGGCTGGAAGTGGTAGGCCTCGATGAGCCGAGAGTTTTGATTCCGGATTAAGCTGCGGCTCTCCGCCGGGCAAATTTGCTGCGGATGTCCAGGACGGCGTCGATCACATCGGCGACGTCATGATCCGACATCGAAGGGGACAGCGGCAGGCTGAGCATATTCTGAAACGCCCCGTGTGCCACCGGGAAATCGTCCGGATGGTAGTTGTACTTGTCGCGATAGTACGAATGCATGTGGATCGGAATAAAGTGCACCGACGTGCCGATGTTTCGAGCTGTCATCTCGTCGATAAACTGGTTGCGGTTGATGGTCAGTTCGGATGACCTCAGCCGCAACACATACAGATGCCACGCGTTCGTGACATGGTCGCGCGTTGTCGGGGTCAGAAACGAGGGCTGATTCCGGAACGCTGAATTATACGTCTGCACGATTTCCCTGCGCCGAGCCTGCATGCGATCGAAACGCCGCAGTTGTTGGAGTCCCAGAGCCGCCTGCAGATCGGTCATGTTGTATTTGAAGCCTGGCTCCACGATGTCGTAAGCCCATTTGCCACCAGCCGAGTAACGACTCCAGGCTTCGCGATTCATTCCATGCAGGCTGAAGATGCGCGCTCGTTCAAGAAGCTCGGCCGATCCTGTCAGCATTCCCCCTTCGCCGGTGGTTAAGTTCTTCGTGGCATAAAAGCTGAACGCGGTCAGGTTCGAGCCGGCGCCAATGGGTTGGCCATCAAACGCGGCTCCGATAGCGTGAGCGGCGTCTTCAATCAAATGCAGGCCGTACTCATCGCAGATTGATCTTAGGGCATGAAGTTCAACGGGATGGCCTGCATAGTGGACGGCGATGACTGCTTTGGTCTTTGGAGTGATGGCCCGTTCGACGGCATCCGGCTGCATGTTCAGCGTATCGGGTTCCACGTCCACGAGGACCGGAGTGGCTCCGACATGTTCGATCACGTTGACCGATGCGGCAAATGTCATGGGCGTTGTAATGACTTCGTCGCCCGGTCCGATATTGAGCACCTTCAGAGCGATATGCAGTCCGGCAGTGCAGGAATTCAGTGTCAGAGCAGCCGGTGATCCGAAGGCCTGACAGAAGTCCTTTTCGAATTGTCGGGTTCGTGGACCGGACGTGAGCCAGCCTGACTTTAAGGCCTCGACAACTTCGTCAATTTCTTCTGCGCCAATGAGCGGAAGCGAAAAGGAAAGGAATGTGTCACGCATCGGTGACCTCCGGTTGTCGCGAATCTGGAAGCGAATTGGATTCGGAAAAGGTGTCAGGAACCAATAATGCGAAGCACCCTGCGGGCCATTTGGCTATTGGCTCCTGACACCTTTTCCGATCCTGAATTGAAAAGCTCCGTGTAATTGTTTTGGTGAATTGCCGCCAGAGGAATGCTAAGGAAGTCTCAAGGCCGCAGATGGCGTCGTGTCATCTGGACAGCGCTATCTTGCCCCCTCTCCCCCAGTTTTTTTGCGGATGTTGCGTGGCGTCGCATAGCAGCATTCTCGAAAAAAATTGGGGGAGAGGGTGGGGGAGAGGGGGCCGTTTTGGACCGATGCTACCCACGAAAGCCCATCCGGGCCTATCGGCTACCTTCTCCCCGAGGGGCAGAAGGGGTGTTATTTCAGACAGCAGATTCTTATCACAAAACGACTTCGCTGAATCTGAGTCGTAAACAATGGCCAACAGAAAAAGGACTTCATCACAATCGGCAAAAATTGCCGAAGTCCTGCCATGCTCGGCGGTTTGCGCAGATTGCCGTGACTTCCTTGTGTGCACAAACGGTGTCTTCGTATCTCTAAGTTGAGCTTGGCTGGGATTGGGTGTTGTCTTCTGAGTTCGGGACGAAATCATGTAACGACTTCTGCTGCGCGGTTCATGGAAGAGCTGATGTCAGTTGGTTTGGGATGTCTGAAGAAGATCATGAGCGACCAGCGGGTCAGATGTTTTGACCCACCGACGAAGACCGTCGCCAGCTCGATCTCAACGGATGTCTCCTGATCAGTGACCGAAACCATGAGACGAACAATCTGTTGCCACGCGATTTTGTGCTGTCTGTCGTTTTTTGCGCTGCTCCCTGCTGACGTGATGTCCCAGGAACCCGAGCGCCCATTGACGTCAGCCTCTGAAACCAGTCGCCGCAATACGGCGGTGACGCTGAACTATTGCCGCGCTGCGCTGCATCGGATCCGGCGTGCGCCTTCAAAACAGGTTTTGCTGGAAGAGCAGCAGCGCATTTTGAACAATCTGGACCTCAACCAGATTGATGATCCGGAAGTGATCAGTCTTTATCGTTCCATCCTCGATGAAATCGGTCAGGTGGAAATCAGTGATCGAGAGCGAGTTGTCATTGGGGAACAATTCCATCGAGGTGTCCAGCGTAAACTGGGGACAGATTTCTTTGTCATTGGAGCGCAGGTTGCCACGGGGCAGGTGGGTTCCGTGATTCAGTCTGGCGCCAACAGCTGGTGGGATTATCGCTCAACTCAGATCAAGCGTGACTCTGATCTTTGGCAGGTCGAGAAAACTCAGTTCACGACTTTGATGACGCGATCGTCAACGTTCCTGGACAGCTTCTGGAAGCTCAGTCGAAAGAATGAGATTCCTGATAAATGGTTGCTGCGCGATCAGGATTTGGATCAACTGAACGAAACGCTGGAAGAGCAGGATCCGGAGCGTCGGCTGCGGATGCTGGCGCGGTCTGAGC
>JBIIIF010000339.1:0-6568 GCA_044235005.1 Planctomycetaceae bacterium
CAGGCTGTAGTTCTGCGAGAACGGAGGATTCGCGATGACTCGGTCAAATCGTCGCAGTTCGCCGCTGGCATCCAGATGCAGCGGCTCTTTCAGAGTATCCCCGTGCTTGATGTCGGCACTGCGAATACCATGCAGCAGCATGTTCATTTTGCAGATGGCCCAGGTGCCACCGTTAAGTTCCTGCCCGGCCAGTTCCAGATTGCGAGGATCTCCGCCGGTTTCCTGAACATGTTTCTTCGACCGAATCAGCATACCGCCCGAGCCCACCGTCGGGTCCAGGATGCTCATGCCTTCCTTCGGATCAATCAGCAGCACCAGCAGTTCGACCACTTCCGTCGGCGTATAGAATTCGCCCCCCTTTTTGCCCGCACTGTCGGCGAAGTACTTGATTAGATATTCGTAAGCGGCCCCCAGCAGGTCAGGGAATTCGAAGTCATCATTCGCCAGCAGAATGTCCGAGAAATGCTGGATGAAATTGACCAGTGTGCTGTCATCGAGCGTTCTCTGGCCGACTCGCCGATTGAAATTAATGCCCTTCAGAACGTCCTGCAGCGTATTCGGATTCGCATCTTCGACCGCTGCCAGAGCCTTGTTCAGCCCGGAACCGACGCCTGTCTTCAGATGAGCAATTCCCTTGTTGCGGCCTTGGTCATCCTTGTATTCCCAGCGAGCCTCATCCGGGACGTAGAAGTCATATTTGTCCGGGTTTCCGAGCTGCTTTTCGATCAGATCGGGCTTCAGCTTCTTTGCGGTGTATTCCGCCCGCATCCGCTGCTGATCTTCCTGAAACTGGTCATTCAATCGTTTGAGGAACAGGATGCCGAAGATGAATTCTTTGTACTCCGAGGCATCCATATTGCCTCGCAGAATATCGCACGCCTCAAACAGCTTGCGTTCCAGCTTCGGCAACGTCAGCCGCTCGGCCTTTTTCTTTGCTGCGGCGAACGCCAAAGCCCCTGTGCTGGCCGATGAGCCTGTTGCCGTGATTGCCTCTGAAGGCATGGAGTGACTCCGGGTTGACCGTGATCTGATGTCATGCGGTAATGTGTTTTGTGGTCGTTGACTGTCTTTCTGCACCACTCTACAGTAGGTCATCGTCATCAGCAAACACGGGGTTGGCTCTTGCAGCGACTGGGTGCACTCGGGGATTTCGGCAGGTCCTCCTTGCCGAGGAGGACTTGGCGGCTTGCCGCGACCTGCGTGCACGTCAATCTACGAGCCGGGCCGGTATCCTGAAGTGAATTGCACACAGTATTCGCCTTGCGGCAAAAGTTCTTTCCGGCAGAAAGGACCTACTTTGACAATCAGCCGCGACTACACTCGCAACGACAGAGGAACCTCACCGATGAGTATGAAATGTCTCCGTCTTCACCACGGGTGTTGTATTGTTGATGGCCTCGCGACCGCTGTATTGAGCTGACTTTTCCACTGCGCCTGACAAACTGTCGATTTAGTCCCAACCCGAAGACTGCTACACGTTGACGCAGTTACGATGACAAAGGCCGATTTTCGAGAATGAATTCGCGACCAACGTGGGGGTTTGGGGCTCAGATGATTCGGATTTTCTTACGCCTGTTTTTCCTCGCCGGGTTGATCCTGTCATGGACTGGATGTGGCGGTGTTTCTGAGCCTCCGCGGAAGCGGATCGACGTAGTGGCACGTCCTGCGGCAGCACTAACGAACGTAGCAGAGGAATGGGCGATCCGTTTCGAGGATCGACCGCGCGGTGCGGCTGGCTATGAGTTGTCCGCGATCATCGGTTGCGGCTGTGCTGTGCTGGATTTTGATCGCAATGGCTTGTTAGACGTGCTGTTTGTTGCGGAAGACTCGGAAGCGACGAATGTCGCATTGTTCAGCCAGGAAAGCGTGGGGCAGTTCCGGGAATGTGCCGAAGCCATGGGACTCAAGGAACTCACCGGTGCCGGAATCGCTGTGGGTGATATGAATAACGACGGGTGGCCGGATCTCTGTATCACCTCCGAACGAGCAAACTCTCTTTGGTTGAACAAGTCCGGGAAAGAGTTCAGTGATGTCACCTCTGCCAGCGGACTCATCAGTGCGGGCTGGGGCACATCGGCCTGCTGGCTGGATTATGATCGCGACGGCTGGCTGGATTTGTTTGTGACAAATTATGTCGACTACCACCATCGTGAATGTACGCGTTTGGGGGGAGGAGACGCAGACTTTTGTACTCCGGGACTATTTCCGCCGACGTCTGATAAGTTGTTTCGAAATTTAACGGCAGGGTCCTCAAATGGGCTCCCACTCTTTCGGGATGTTTCGGCCGATACGGGGATCTCACAAAAGTCGTCCGCCGGTCTGGGTGTAACGGCCCTGGACTGGAACGGCGATCAGTGGGTCGACATTTATGTCGCCAGCGACCAGCATCCGAATCTTCTGTGGATTAATCAACAGGGATCATTCACGGAAGAAGCCGCCATTTACGGTTGCGACGTTGATTTTCAGGGGCGTGCCCAGGGGTCAATGGGGCTCGCGTTGGGGCATTTCAATGATGATGGGATTGAGGATCTGGTTGTTTCGAATCTGGACGGAGAATCTCATGCCGTCTATTGCAGAGCCGACAATGGTTTTTGTACCGATCGCTGTCGAGAGACCGGAATTCTGACGGCCACTCGCCCATTGACGGGATTCGGAATTGCAGCGACGGATTTTGATCTGGATGGCGTCAGTGAATTGCTCACCGTGAATGGTCGAGTCAAACGACAGGGCGGAAAAACACAGTCGCAGGATGATTTCTGGTGGCCGTATCAGCAGGAAATTCAATTGCTCAAAGCCACCGTTTCCGGAGGCAAGTGGGAAGCCATGGAAGTTGCGGGTGGGAAAACTCACGTTGCCCGCGGACTTGCAATCGGTGATCTTGACCGCGATGGGGATCCGGATGCGATCATCTCCACGACCGGAGAGCCGGTAATTGTGCTGCGAAATGATTTCGCGGCCGTTCGACGAGGGATCGCACTGCAGTTTGTTGATCCAATGCTCGGCAGGAGAAGCTGTCCGGGCGTTGTCTTTTCGGTCCAAAGTGCTTCTGGTATTTCATCCAGCCACACATTTCAGCCCTGCCAAAGTTACATGAGCAGTCACGCTGATGAGTTCTACATGGCTATGCCCCAGGGTGAAGCGACATTAAAGTTGAGTGTCAAATGGCCACACGGTGAACAGCGAGCTGAGGAGTTTCTCATAACCCCGGCCGAGTCTGGTGTTACAGTCATTGAGCGTGGTCAGGGTTCTCTTTCTCATTAAAGGTTCAGGCTTGTGTTCAGGGAGTTGAACTTCTGGAGGACCGCTTTGGCGATCTGCCTGCTGGCTGGTTGCGGTGAGGCACCTCGTCCCCCTGAACCACCTCAGCCAGAGCTGTCACAAGCCTATCCGGAAGTGGCCGAATTTCTGAAGGAGCGGCTGGCGGATGTCAGATCAAAGCCTCAGTCGGCCGACGCATGGGGACAATATGCCATGGCACTGGATGCTCATGAGTATCACAGTGAGGCGATTGCCTGCTATGAAGTTGCGATCAGATTGGCTCCCGAACGTATGCGTTGGAAGTATTTGCTGTCGCTGAGATTTCGGGAGCAGGAACCTGAGAAAGCGGCTGAACTTCTGCAGCAGGTGGCTCAGTCGGAACGTCCGTCCCTGGCCGCCCTGATCAGATACGCCGATCTGCTGGCAGAACTTCAACGTGGTGATGAACATAAGCAACTGCTGATGCTGGCCGAACAAAAGTATCCCCGGCATCCAGCGGTTCTCTGGCGAAGGGCGCGACTTTATTTTGAGACAGGAAAGAAGCAGGACGCTCTGGATGTTTTGGGTGAGATTCAGGGGCGCTATTCGGAATCCACCGCACTGGAGCAACGCATACTGGCTGAAGCTTCAGCAGACAGAACGCAGAGCTCATCCCTGACCTCTGACCTGCCGAGCACAGACGTCGAGATTGAAGACAAGGATCTGGTGGCGGTCGCGAATTCTCGTCGAGATCCCTTGTGGCGAGGACGAATTGCGGCCGAGCAAGCGAACGCCGGTGATGAGCAGGGTTTGCTTACGCTGACTCAGCTCCTGGCGAAGCATCCTGACCTTGTTGATAACCGTCTCCTGCTGGCGATCGTTTTGCAGAAATTGGGAGATGTCAACGAGGCCAGAAGAATATTACTGGACGGCATAGCGATCGATCCCGGGAACTTGCGATTCCTTGGCGAACTGGGTGCGATGTCGATTCTCGAATCAAACTGGCCAGACGCCGAAGAGTGGCTCAGGAAGCTGTTAACGCATCACCCGGAAAGTGTTGATGGTCGCAGTGACCTGGCTTATGTGCTGGAGCAATTGAATCGCCGGGAAGAAGCTGTGGAGCTTCTGAATCAGGCCCTGAAGCGGCGTCCGGATGACTCTGAGTTGAAGCGGCGTCTACGGGTTCTGCAGGACGAGAACAAAAGCAAGCTGGACGCAAAATGAAGGGGCGGGTGCCTATGCTCCAATAAAAAAAGGCGACTTCAATTTGATGAAGTCGCCTTCCGGGGCAAGGTCAGGTTGCTGAAAAACGTGAATCAGAATTCACCAATGACGGCACCGTCGCTGATGGATCCGAGTCGCTGGAACAATGCAGTGTCAATGTTCTCGCTCAGGAAGCGAGTCGATCCGTCAGCGAGTACAGCCTGAGTCCCACCGGTGTGAAAACTCGCCATGTTTTCCCAGCGGCAGTTTGTACAGGTTCCTCGGTCGGCAACGTTCGGACAATCGCCGGGCGTCTGACCACCATCGAAATGCACACCATTGATCGGCATGTTCGTCCCGGTGGAAATCTCCCAACGCATACCACGCCAATCGCGAATGCTGGTCATTTGGTTTCTGCAAGTCGGTCGGAATCCTCGAACTTCACCAACCATGATCTGATTGGTTGTGCCGTCGTTGATATCACGAATGCCGGTGGCGGAGTTGTAGTAAGAGACGCCTCTGTGCTGGAGATTGCCGGTCTGGCCAATGGCCCACTGATGACGTGCTCGACCGCCTGGTGGTTCCTGAGCGCCCCAGCCGACGATAAAGTAGTGCATAATGTGGTAGAGGCCTCCGTTTTTCTGGTTGGCTCCGACCGGATTTGATGGGCAAAGGTAGGCGGGGTAAACGTTCCCAAGAGCCGCGCGATTTCCAATCGCCGCGCCGCCGGTTCCTGTGGTGGCATTGTAGTTGAAGGTGAAATCGATTCGGCTGTAGACATTCGCCTGCTCGATATACGGCAGCAGATAAACGGCCCAGTTGCTGGTCTGATCGTCCCAGCTGCTGTTCGTAGCGTTCAGAAATGCAATCTTGTGAACTTCAGACGGTGGGAATGCATTATACGTGTCGTGGTAGTTGTGCATCGCAAGACCAATCTGCTTCAGATTATTCTTGCACTGCGTTCGGCGAGCGGCTTCTCGGGCCTGCTGAACCGCAGGCAGCAGAAGTGCGATCAGGATTGCGATAATCGCAATCACGACCAGGAGTTCAATGAGTGTGAATCCACGGCGGATCCAGCCAGGACGGGTTTGCATGAGACATCTCCTGAAAGAATGAAAACGAACAGAGCGAGACAACAACTAACAGATGCTCCTGACTGCATTCGCAGTCGCCAAAAAACACCTGAGGAAATGTGATCAGGACAATAAATCAATCGTCCGTGGGAAAAGATGTGCTTAGAAATTTTTGGAGGCAAACGGCGAATCACCGGTCGTCACTTATTGTCCCTTCAGTCCATTCTTCCACGACGCTGAAATCGTAAGACTGGAACTTGCACTACTCTGAAGTCGCCTGCAACAGGAGGTCAGATACGCCTTCCGCCGGAACGACAGCTTTCAGTGGTGTGGTTCCTGCGTCTTCATATTTAATGTTGACAGTGCAATCGCTTTTAGGAGCAGGTGGTGCAGTTGGAGCTTTCCCGGAAGCGTCTGACCCAAAACCATCTGCGGTGACAGGAGCGGGACCATCGCCGGCACGGCCCGTCAAGCTCCACGGGCACTTCACAAGAACCTTATGATTTCCAATCACAGCACCAGCGCGTCCGGTCGAAGTTGAGAGGATAAAGCTACCATCGTCTGCAGTCAGGCCTGTTGACATCGGACCTTTCGTCCCCGACGCTGAGTCCGGATGAAACTCCACGGTCAGGCCGCCCTGAGGCTTGCCGTCGACCATAACCGTCCCCGTAACCTTGGCGACGCTCGGAGCATCCGATGCTCCGCCACTGCAGCCTGAAATTCCGAGAATACACAGAACGAGTAGAGTGCAGGGGTTTAGGTGTTTCATGTCTTTTGTCAATTTTTGAGGAAGGAAAGCAAAAAATACTAGCGTGTTAAATTCTTTTGCTCAACTCTTTCCCGCACAATATTGACTGTGCCTGTCGAGATCTCATCGAGCTGGCGTAATCCTGACGCCCAGACAACTTCGATTTTGACCGTTTTGGTTCCCGGCGGAACCGCCCAGATGAGCTGGTTGGCGGAATCTGAAAGGTAGCTCCCGCCTCCCGTGACCAGTCTGACGGAGTCATTCACCATCGCAAACGCTCCGATCGCTGAACGATTTGCTGCTTGCC
>JBIIIF010000491.1:0-3895 GCA_044235005.1 Planctomycetaceae bacterium
AACAGGTTTGAACCGCCGATCGATATGAGTAACCGTCATTGCCGGCGCATCCGGCACACATTCTCTGTACGGCTCGATCGGAACAATCGATGAAACCCACACGAATCTTTGCCACGGCTTCTCTGATCATCAGCAGCGTTGCTCTGATAACAGCCGCCAGTATCTCCGTCGGAGATGAACCCGGTGTTGTCAGGATGGCAGCGTTTAAGCCACAGGACGGAGCATCCGCTCCGGCCCCGACACCAGATCCCGTTGGATCAGATGGTGTGGCAACCATGAATCAGCCGCCAGCTTCCGCCGAGCTGTATCCACAGCCTGGCAACTACGCCCCCTACTTCGAGCGTTCGTTCGCGGTGACGGAAGCCGTGCCAAACGTCTTCTATCAGCCGGTGCAGCCGTTCGGCCCGATCGTTATGTTCGAGACGAACATGGATGACGGGATTGGGTTCAACAACGGCTACCAGCGGGTCAACGCCCGACTGCCTTATCACATCATTCCCAACACGAATGTGCTGATCACGGATTTGTCCGCATCAGTAACATTCGACGGGTTGCCAGTCGCGAATGGCGGGCTTGTGTACCGTCGCTACGATGACGCCTACAACCGCATTTTTGGTGTGAACGCGTTTCTGGATTACGACCAGGGCTACGGACACAACGAGTGGTACCGCGGAACGCTGGGTTTTGAATCACTCGGTCGTTACGTCGACTTCCGCGGAAACGGCTATTTCATGCTTGGGGACGACACGTCCATTCTTAGCAGCACGCTGCTGGCAGGTCTGCAACTGCAGGGCAACAACGCATTTAACCAGCGTCAGCAGGTTGCTTCAAATGCCTACTCCGGATTCGACCTTGAAACTGGCGGACCAATCCCATTGCTTGGTCAGTATGGTCAGAACCTCTACGGTGGAGCCTACTACCTGACAAACAACAACGGTGGCGACACTGTTGGGTTTCAGGCTCGATGGGAAGCATTGATTACTCAGAATCTCACCGTCAACACACGCCTGACATCAGACGACACGTTTGGCACCAACGTCTGGACAGCGTTGCAATACGAGATTCCAAACTACAAGGATCGAAGAATTCTGCGACCGCACTCTTCCGTGCGTGAACGCCTACAGGATCCGGTGTATCGCCACAATCGAGTTCACGAGAATATCGACACTACGACAGGGCTTGAAGCTCTTGTCAATAATGGCGAAGACTTCAACAACAACGGACTGCTGGATGCTGGTGAAGATATCGACTGCGACGGGATTCTGGATACAGGCAGCGGACTGCCCTACTTCCTGACTCATATTGATCCGAATGCAACGGGCCCGGGCACAGGAACCATCGAAGATCCGTTCAGTACCCTTCAGGCTGCCGCTCTCGCGAACAACGCTGGCATTGATATCTTCCGAATCACTCCGCGAGCGGATGACACAGGGACGGGGTTGACTGTCAACGGCGGAATGACGCTGTTCGATGATCAGATCATGTTGTCCTCCCTTCAGAATTACAACCTTGGTGCACCCGGCACAACTGGCAGCGTAATCCTTGGCGTTCCAACCACAACCAATCTTGGACCACTGATCAGCAATCCCACAATGGGCCTCGGCGGCAGCCTGATTCACCTTGCCAACAACAACCGCGTGATCGGTATGCGATTGAATGCTGCAAATGCTGCTGGAACAATCTTTGGAGATGGAATTCAGAACGCGTTGCCAATCACCAATGCCTATCTGACTTCAAACGTGGTGACAAACTATGCTACCGGAGCAAACCTGCAGGACGTCACAGGAAAAGTTGAAATTGTCGGCAATCAGTTTAATGGACGCACCGGTGTTTCTACGGACGGGTTGAACCTCTCCGCTGCTGCCAATTCTGATGTGGACCTCCTGTTGACGAACAACTCTTCATCAAACAATAGTGGGACCGGATTCACCGTCATTGCGAAGGCCGGAAGCACAATTGAAGCGGACGATCCTGACGGTGCTCATTGCGTCACGGGGATACTGGACAACACAGCGACCGGCAACGGGACTGGATTCCTGATCGAGGCTCAGTCAGGTTCAACCATCAAGGCTGTTGTCGAGCGGAACACGGCATCGGCCAACTCGGTCAATGGCATGCACATGAGATCCGACGGAGGTCTGTTCAATCTTGCGAGCCTGCGTACCAACACCATTACCGGTTTTTCCGAACCCAGCGCTCTTTTCAACGCCGTCACAACCGAGAATGGTGTGCTGCTGCACTACCTGAATGGAGGGGACTTCCTCTCACAGTCTGAAGACATCAACGAAGACACAAACTTCAACGGTGTTCTCGATGCTGGCGAAGATCTCAATGCCAACGGCACTCTGGACGTAGCGAATGGGGTGCTTGACGCCTTTGAGGACCTCAATGGGAACGGAATTCTGGACCAGGGCATTGTGTCGAATATCATTCGGAACAATGTTGGTGTCGGCTTGTCAATCCTCGGAGATGATTCCGGAGTGGGTGCCTTCACCCTCGGTGGCCCTGTTGCAGGCCTCGGAAATAACTTTCGCCAGAACGACAATGCTGGCATCGCAGTCAATTTGAACGACAGCGCCGTTGCATCGATCGACTCCATGCTGAATACGATCACTGAGCAGGGATTTATTACCGATCGAACCACAACTGTGGGTGCCACTTTTGTCGTGACTGGCGATACATTCAACTCGACGAACGGATCTAATGCCATCACCAACCTGTCTGCGGCAGCAGACATCAGCCAGTTCATCTGGGATATCAATCGTCCGGCCGGCATATTTGATCACGAGTTTGACACAACATTCGTTGTAATCCCGAATACAGGCAACGACGTAGGTAATCCCTTTATCTCCGTGGGCAACTCCGAGATTCCGACAGGGCTGCAGTTTGTCAACGGGATACCACCTGGTACGTTCCCACCGAATCTAGTCGCTGATGGATCTCAGTTACTTCGGCTTGATTTCACGCCGGCAAACCTTGGAGCTGCCGGATTTAATAATGGCGAACAATTCCTCTGGCAGCTGGATGTTGACAACAACTTTGCACAAGCAGACGCCTTTCCCGATGATGTCGTAATTGGCAATGAGCTGGCCGGATCGATAGCACAGATTACCTTCCTCGCAGACTTTGATGGTTCAGGAACGTTTACGGAAAGAACCTTCTCCGGTCAGCTACAGCAATCCGCCACAAATGCTGCGGTGTCACAGCTCGTACTTAACGCCGATGTCGTGGTTCCGATCTTCAAAACCAACCCAACTGTTCCGGGTGATGGGATCCGGATTCATGCTGGGGACAATTCTCAGTTAACTCGATTCCAGTCTATTAACGACACCGTCACTCGCAACAAAGGAACCGCTGTCTCCGCAGTTGCGGAGGACAATAGTACCGTTGGCATGTTCACGATACAGGGAGCGACAATTACAGACAATCGTGGGCGCGGGCTTAACTTCGAAGCTCGAGACAATGCGGCTGTTACAAACAGCCTGAATATCGGCGGATATGATGAATCAACAACTGGCCAGAACATCATCTCCGGCACATCATTCACTGAAGCGAATGTCATCAGTCGGAACTCGTCTGATGGCGTTCGGATCCTCGCCAGCGGGAACGGATTCGTGAAGGGGAACCTGATTAACAACACGGTAGAAGAAAACCTTGGCGAAGGGGCAACATTACAGATTGACAATGGCGGCACTTTAAACTTCGGTGATCTTGCAAACAATCAATCAATCCGTCGCAACACCATTCGTCGCAATCAGGGAGCAGGACTTCAATTGTCCAGCACGGTATCTCCCACTACGACAGGTTTGCTGAACGCAACGGTTCTGGGTAACAACATTTCAAACAATACGCGCGGTGGTATTGTCAGCGAACTGAACGGTGCGAACAACTTTCC
>JBIIIF010000340.1:0-6507 GCA_044235005.1 Planctomycetaceae bacterium
CGGCGGTGGGGCCGGTGCCGGTGCCGGAGCTGGCGGCTTCGGCGGTGCCGGTGCCGGTGCCGGAGCTGGTGGCTTCGGCGGGGCCGGTGCCGGTGCCGGAGCTGGTGGCTTCGGCGGGGCCGGTGCCGGTGCCGGAGCTGGTGGCTTCGGTGGGGCCGGTGCCGGTGCCGGAGCCGGTGGCTTCGGTGGCTTCGGTGGTGGCGGCGGTGGTGGCGGTGGTGGTGGTGGTGGAACGGCCGCGACAGTGATCGTTGGAACTCGCTCCGTCAGCAGAGTCGTTTCGGCCGCCGCTTTGGCTGTGGACGTAAAAAATGGACTGATCCATTGGTTCGCGGATGGTGGGATTGTCACCTTCACGGTGACATGCCCCGTCGAATCCGTGATGACGGCCGGAGTCACCGTAACCGTCGCACCTTCGATTCCCATGATCGCCAGCATTTTGTCTGCGGCAGTTTTCGCTTCACTGGCGGTGGCCCCTGGCACGATAACGTTTCGGGCGGCTTCGTAGGAGACGTTTTCTGCGTACTGACGCAGCATCGACAAACGAAAGAACTCAATCCCGGCGAAAATCAGCACGAAGAAAATCGGAAGTACGAGAGCAAGTTCCACCATCTGCGTGCCGGCTCGGGGAGAGCCTTGCCGCATTATCTGACGAGAATCTTCAGGAAAGGCTCGCACGGGGTTACTCCGTAATTACCGTTGGCAGAATACGAACGATGTTCTGCAGAACCGTCGCAAGGGAGGCGGCAGTGTCTGCATGAAAGTGTTGACCGGAACCAGCTACAGCGACTGCTTTCATTCCGGTCTGATCAGCTTCTGTGGAGAAGGTCACCGTGAAAATAATGATTCCCTTACTGGCCGCAGCTGTGGCTACCGTCACCGGGTTCGCACCAAGGCCCGGAGTTCGAATTCCGTCAGTCATCAGGATGATAACTTTAGAGGCATAGGTGCGTGCGCCGGAACCTGACAGAGCAGTGACGCCGGCGCTCAGGCCGTCGCCAATATTCGTTCTTCCGGAGGGGAAGCTGTTCGTGTAAAAAGTAATTCCGGATCGGATACTGTTGTAATCTGAAGTCATTGCTCGATCCGTGGATGCTCCATCGCCATAGGTGACGAGGGCTACCTTTTCGTCCAGCACTGAACCTTCCATCTCCGTGATGAAAAAATTTGCAGCAGACGCAAGGTCACGCCAACGTGACGGCGTTGGAGCTGCATTCCCAAAAAACCAGCTTGTGGGGGCAGCCCTGGGGATAGGAGGATAGACAGCTTTTTCGTCAGAGGCGTAGGCCATGGAACCCGATCGATCCACCACGAACGCGAGGTCAACTTCGACTCGAGTCGAAACAGAGGTTCTGGAAACTTCGTAGCCGGTTGAACCAACGATCCCGGGCAGCAGAAGGGGAATTGCCCCGTTGGTGCTGGCAGCAGTTCGTTGAATTCGGACTTTGAGAGCATTTGGCTGTGTGCCGCCGGGGGTAAAGGAGTAACGATTCAGAGTACTCGAACGAATTGATGTTCCCATCGTGAAGTCAGAATCGACGAGTGTCATCGCCTTGCCAGCGACAAGATTCATTGATGCGGCGATGTTCGCTTTCGCTTTGGCATCAACCAGATTTCCTGTCAGCGAGTAAGTTCGTCCTGCAGCACGAGTCGCTGCATCCGCCGCAATGAAGGCCTGAGTTCGGCTGAGTTCAATCCAGGCCATATTGACCGCAAACGCGGACAAAATCAGCAGAACGGGAAGCATGACTGCCACCAGAGCCACAATAGCTCCCCGACGCCCGCTGTCTTCAGGAAGCGGTATTCTTCGCATCGGTCAATACTCCTTCATCATGGAACAGGTCCCGGTAATCGTTTTGTCCTTGAAGAACAGGAGCGGAACGCCAAAGTTGCTGTTTGACGAGGCTGTAACAGTTACCGTGATGTACGAGCTGATGGGAGCAGTCGAGAAGCTTGAGGGCGAAATCGCAATGGATGAACCCTGCACCTTGCGATCGGTGAGAATGGCCTGAGCAGCATAGGAGACCTGCGCGGCCGTCGTCTTGGGCACCAGTGATACTCGTGCCGCTTCATATGCGGCAATGTGCAGTGTCTGCTTCAGATGCAGCATGGAACAGGTTTCCATAGTCCCCAGCACGATCGTCAACAGCAAAGGAAGCGTCAGAGCAAACTCCACCGCCGCCGCGCCGCAGCGTGAGACGTCCGCAACGACCGTACCGCCATGCGAGTGAAAAACGCCAGCCGGAATAGAGGTGCGGGCTGAGTGACGCATAAAACTGATTTACATGAGGGGATCTGGGTGAGACAGCAAACCTGTTAATCATCTACCTCATGCACTAAATGCATGATTAAAAAAAGAAACTACGGATCAGATTCGGAAAAGACTGAGACTTCAACTTTCCCGGTTTTAGCGATCGATCTAATTTCACGGTCTGGTTTCACGGTCGAATTGAGCATCAACCCGCGTTTCGCGTCTCCGTTGGCCGAAGAATCCTTACAACACTCTCGGACCATCATGATCCGGCGTTTCTTATGTGAGCCAGAGTGTCATGACACCAACATTCTGCATCTCTGGTTCGATGTTCGAACTAAGCTCATCAAGAGGAGTTGTGAATCGCATCTCTCGGGCGCGCGGCGCCTGAAGTCGTTTTCGATGGTGACCTCCGGAGCACTGCCATGAAGAAAGTACTGCGATCTAAAAAACTTATCAACATGACAGTTCAGGGGCCTATCTTGCTGCGCGTCATCGGGCACATGTTCACGTACAATATCGCCCTGTTCGCTCTTTTGCTGATGGCGTGGGGCATGTGCAGTGTGACGGGTTTTCTGGCTGAAGAACCTGTCACGTCCGAGAGTTTCGTCTTCAAACGCGATTTGATATCAGTCCTGCTTTGTATGGCAATCATCACACCTTACATGATCTGGGATCTGATTTCTTTGACAAACCGAATCGCCGGGCCGCTTTATCGCTTCGAAGCACTTATGAAGGACTTTGTCAGAAGCGGTACACTCGATCGGGCGAATCTTCGCGAGAGCGATTTACTGAAAGGATTTCAGACACAATTCAATGAGTTTGTTGAAGCACTGCATGCCCTTTACCCGGAGACAATTCCTGCGACCGCTCCTTCAAACGACGATTCGACGTCTGTCGAAGAACCCACAGTGACGATTTCAGAACCCACTGTCGTTGCGTCCTCCAATTAACAACGACAGGAATTTCCAACGTATTTCCGCGTTCTAACGGAGTGGAAAGTCTATACTTCTGACTGGGTTCGACCTCTTTATGGCGGGGCTGGTCTACTGGTCTGTCTGCTTCCTGTCTTCACAGGAATTCGCAAGGCGGCCGCTGCTCCACTTCAATCGGCCGCTCTGACATCTGCATCTTTTCTGTTGACGGGGCATGGAGTTGGGCGAAGGGCGATTGCGGTCGACCGGAGAATATTCCAAAGAAGACGGGACTACCCCTGCCACCAACGGCAACAAATTGCCATGTGTGCTGCTCCAGAAGTATTGAGAATGCCTTTTTCTGTTTCCGACGCGACGTAATGCCGACATCCACGCCTGCCATCGTTGAGTGCGCAACATAGAACACTCCGATACCTGACACCGTAGCGGAGGTAGTAGAGGTGTCGTGGCGGCAGTCGTTCGACAAGCCATGATGGCAACTCAGAACGGCAATAACCTCGATTAATGTCCCGAGGAGGCGAACAGGAATCAGTTGAAGCCATCAGCCCGGAATGAACGAAGGGATCTGCAATTCGCTCTTTATTGATTCGTCCGGCCCTGGACCGACATCACGTTGATATGACTTGCGACGTCCGCTGAGCGTTCTCACGACCTCTCCATCGCTTTCAGTACGGCTTCCTGCAACCTTTGAACTGTGAACGGCTTTGTCAGCATGGCGTCGGGACGAATCTTGTCAGAACCGATAAATTCTTCCACCGTCATTTCTCGCCCCGAACATAAAATGATCGGAACTCTGATTCCGAGGTAAGCCATTTGTTGCATCGTCTGTGGTCCGCTCATGCCGGGCATCAATTCATCCAGCAGGATCAGATCGAACTCAGTGTCGGATGACTGCAGAGTTCGAATCGCCGCTTCTCCGCCGTTGACCGCAACAACATCGTGTTGCAGCAACTTCAGCATTCCAGTGCAGACAGTGCGAACCATTTCATCGTCATCAACAATCAGGACTTTCACGGGAATACCAGACCTTCAAGCCAGACGCGCGCGAACACTCGACGGAGGATCATCCGCGTGATCGTGGCAAAACGGATTCAAGGTGTACATCAAGGTGTGAATTCAGGACTCAGCGTTGTGCACTCTTTTTCGGCCACAACGATCGCAGACCTCCGGGAAGTATCGGGAGATTCAGGCGGTTTCTGGTAGTCTTGCCGGCTGCAGGTTGCTGTGCAGACGCTGGAGGAGTTGATGTGGTGGCATCGGATGCTGCTTCGGAAGAATCCTCTTCCATTTCCGAGGACTGTACGGACGGCCCGAGGATACCGATCGGCTGGTTCAGGAAGCTGACTGTTTGATGCAGCAGACTGTCGGTTCGGTTGAGAAATCCCTCGGTCTGCTGCAGCAACTGCGAAGTCTGCGGCACAAAAATCGGGGCCTGCTGCAGAACATCAGACGTGGTCGGAAACTGACCGTTGGATCGTTGCAGAATGCCGGGCAATTCCATCGCGCCCGATGGCAGGTTGAGTTTCTCCTGAATGCCTAACGGAAGAGAACGGCCCTGCAGAGTGTTGTCGATCTCGTCCATCACGCGTGTAATCTTTTCCTGATCCTTTTGCGGGATGAGTTTGGAGTTCTTCACTTGCCGGAAGATCGTTTGCGTATCCAGCTTGCCGGACTGAAGCGTCGCCACGATTTCGCGAACCTCATTGATCTGCGCCAAAAGTTCCTTATTGTCTTCCCGGAGTTTGTCATACTCGCCGGTAAATCGCTCCTTGAGCTTTCCGATCTGATCGCTGGCATAAGAGTTGACTTCGGAGATGAGTCGCTCTTTGGCCTTGTCGAGCTGATTCGTAAACGCCGTCTGGACGCCCAGAGCAACCTGCTCACCCACGTCCGACTGCAGATCAATCACGGGATCACGCAGTGTACCTCCCAGTCTGACCGAGGCATTCAGGACGCGGATGCTGTCAAACGCATCGTTTGCCGCTTCCGTGATTTCACTTCGGACGTCATCCGACGCCTGAAAACTCAGGTTGGTAATATTCGACTGCAGATCCATATTCCCTTCGATCGTGTCTTCAATCAGAGCCAGTCGTGTCGTCCATGACAGATCACTCAACGTGGCATGCACAATGGCTTTGTCCGACTTGCCAGCGACCAACGGCAGAGGATTCTTATCGCGAAAGTCAGCCAGCATCTCGGCTCGAGGTCGTTCGCCGGTGGCGTCGTAGGTGACTTTGATCTGCAGGGGTCGACTGCCTTCCGCGGCCAGTTTCATCTCACAGGGACGCCCCAGCAGCCTCGGATCTTCAGTCACGTCGGTCAGCAACGCTTTGAACGGCACCTGTTCCTTGTTGATGGAAACGATTCCCGTGAGCGATAGCTTCTTCAGTAGAAAATCAGGAGCCGGATTTCTCATCACAAACTCGAAATCTCGTCCGGCGCTACGTGGTGGCTGAACCTGCTCTTTCAGGTCACGCTGGTAGTCTCGCGCAAATTCAACCCAGGTCAGAACCTGCTGCAACTGACGGTACATGGTTTTGCCCAGCAGTGCCTGAGAAATGCGACGTGCATCGGGTTTCAGCAGCGAGAGGGTGTGTTTGACCTTTTCCTGATCACGTTCGCGAGCTGCATTCAGAGTCTGAAAGTCGTCGCGCACTTCCGGAACGATGTCTTTGATTTCATCGCGAAAGCCCTGCACTTCGATAATGATTTCTTCGGCCTTCTGGCTGACCTGCAGATACTGTTCGATTTGCTGGAGCGTGTCGCCCTCTTTGGCCTGCTTGAATTGAATGCGGAGCTGATCCACGCGAGGTTTCATCGCTTTCGCACGGTCGGTCATTTCAACGAATCGCTCGTCCCACTTTTCATAGACTTCGGTGCCCAGTCGGTACGTTTCCAGCGTGTTGGGGTCCAACTGCGATTTGACCTGTTCGGTCATATTCGTCAGCCATTCTGATCCCAGTTCCGTGAGTTTCTCTGACATCCATGAGGGCTCTTCACTGACCGGTTCAGGATCGAACTCCAACTGGCCATCATCGCTGCGAGGCGTATCGAATCGCAGTCCATCGAGTCGGCCTTCTTCGACGACGAAACGCCGCCGCGACAATGACGAGGGCTCGAGGCCCAGATGCATTTCTTTGAACTCCACCATATTCCATCCCGGTCGCCGCGCGCTGGCCAGTGCGACGTTGCTGATCGTGACCGATGGTGGAAAGAACGAAGTCTTTAACTGGCCCAGGTCAGCCCGCGCCCCTGTGGCTGTCTGGAGAGCCTGAACGGAGCTGTATCTGAGCAGTGGATCCATTCCAAAGGCGATGAATG